>NZ_SOKV02000009.1:0-122034 GCF_004407025.1 Paracoccus sp. DMF | reverse complement strand
CACGTCAGGCCGCATTCCTCGCTCGGCAACCAGACCCCGGCAGAAGCGCGCAGGGCGCTTGAGCAAACTGGGCGCTCCGCGCCGGACGCGCTTGCCCAACCCGAAACCGACCAATATCAACCCCAGGGACTCTCGTTATGAACGAGGGACGTCCGGGGGGGCAGGTCACCAGCAAATCATCACAGGACATTGAATTATTATGCCACTGTGCTAAGAAAGTAGCGTCATACCCATGTCAACGCTATGGCATAATTTTTTTACACAGGGACACAACATTGACCCCGGAACAGGTTCGGATGGCACGAGCAGCACTGCGGATAGGCGTGCGAGACCTTGCAGAAGCAGCAGGCGTCACCCCAGCCACAATCACGCGGTTCGAGACCGAGAAGGGCAGGCTACAGCACGCCAGTGCGGAGGCCATCCGCAAGGCCCTTGAGGCCCAGGGCGTGCAGTTCCTCGAAGGTGGTCAGGTCGCGGCGGGGCCGGGCGTGGCATTAATCAGTGAAGGCACGAGAGCATTCTTATCGCATAAAGATATCCAGATGTAATAATCACTCCCAAAACCTGGCCGTGCAGCAGGATTGAGCGGAGTGCTATTCCGCCCCTAGCCATTTTGAGGAACGTGACATGAGCAGCCGACGCGATATTGACCCAGTTAATGATTTTAGAGCTTTGCCCGCAGAAACCGCTTGGGTCGAGTCCAAGCGAAACAACGATGACCCTGAGATGATTGGGAAGCTCTGCTCCGCTCTCTCCAACTCTGCCCGTTTAGAAGGGCGGGAGAATGCTTACATAGTCTGGGGCGTTGAAGATGGAACGCATCATATTTCAGGCACAAATTTTGCACCGCTCACAAAAAAGTCGGTTCGCAAGAATTTCAGACGTGGCTAACTACACGACTGCAACCCCGCCTAGCTTTTGAGTTCCGCGAGGTGGCTCACGATGAGGGGCGACTTGTGCTGCTGGAGATTCCTGCCGCGACGGCCGCACCCACCGCATGCAATGGAACAACCTTCATCCGAGTTGGTAATGCCACCCCAAGGCTAACTGATGAGCCTCAGCGATATCAGAGATTGATTGAGCGAATGCGGCCATACACTTGGGAGCACGGCTTTGCGGCGACATATGTAGATGATAACTTCGTTCTGCGAGAACTCGACTATGCTTCATACTTTAGCTTAACCGAGCAGCGGCAGCCTGAGAGCAATCCCGGCATTCTTGAGCGCTTGCAGGCAGATCAAAGCGTGGCCGCCTGCGCATCGGCGTCCACGCTCTTGTTCCAGGCAGCTTCCTTTCGGAACTGATTGCGAGATACCGGCAAGACCATCCCCCATCGATATTGAAATCACGACAGGCACGTCCCGCGATGCGGTGCCCATCGCACTCTTGCCTGCGTCTTGTCTTCGGTCGGGTCCCGCTCGTCGTCCCGGCCGCGCGGAATGCGGCGCTGCGTGGAGCGGTGCTGCCCCAGCACCTAGCATACCCGGCGATACGCGGCAGGACAATGCGAACGTGGCCGACACAGGCCCGGCGGCGCGAGGGGCACAAAAGTTTCGCTGCGCGGACCTGCGGTTCCCCGTGCCGCTCCGTCAGGATCAGCTTGTCGAGCGTCAGATCGGCAACCGCCTTGAGAGCCGCTCGTCCTCCTTTTGAAGCTCCTTCAACTGGCGAAGCTGATCGCGGCCCATGCCGCGATACTGCTTGCGCCACCTGTAATAGGTCAGTTCGGAAACGATCTGGCGCACCGCATCCGCCATCGTCATGCCCTGGCCGCGCAGCACTTCAAACTGCCGCAGCTTCGTCACGATCTCGTCGGGCTTGTGTCGCTTCTGTGCCATGGTAGTCCTCCTTCATGGTCAAACCATACTTCAAGGTGGACCCGTTCAAGGGGGGATCATCGACAACGCATCCGCTATCGAAGCTCTCGACGCGGATCATTATGTCCTATAGCATGCGCATACCAAGCAAATTAGGGTGGAAAGCAAACTGCCTATGAAAGGATCTGTCCCGGATCTCCTGCTTCATTTCATGATATGCGGCTAACACCGAATAGCTCACTTCCATCCATGACGTTCGATCACTGGGACGAACAGGGCCGAGAAATCTCTATTGTTATTGTCAAGGGTACTTTTCGACGCGAAGATGAGGGATGGACGAGAAGCGAC
Source organism: Paracoccus sp. DMF (assembly GCF_004407025.1). Classification (NCBI taxonomy): domain Bacteria; kingdom Pseudomonadati; phylum Pseudomonadota; class Alphaproteobacteria; order Rhodobacterales; family Paracoccaceae; genus Paracoccus; species Paracoccus sp. DMF. The sequence goes on along the minus strand of NZ_SOKV02000009.1, from coordinate 119,869 downwards.
AGACAGTCCGAAATCGGCTTTACTGACGAATACGATGGCGATCCGGCCTATGCGCCGCTCATTCGAGAACAGGATATCGCACCGGGAAAGCCTGCTACCGACATTGTCTTGCGTGCTATCGGATTCGCGCCAGGAGGGAAGCCCCGACCGTCCTGGCCCGTTGGAGTTATCATTCCGGGGTTGCTGGACTATGGCTTCGAGGTGCGGGGGCCTTCACAGTGGCAAAAATCGTTTCTGGGGAGATGGAAGCCGACCGATCCTGGGCCAGTGGACCAGGTTCCGATCGATTATCGCCTTGCTTACGGTGGAACCCACAGGCTGCCCGACGGAAGCATGGCGCTGCACGAATTCAACCCTGCTGGATTGGGCTTCGTGATTGGGGATCTGAAGCATTTCGACGATCCCGTCCTCGCCCCTCAGATCGGCGCTGTAGCGGATCTCGCGTCCCGAGACATCCGTGCCCGATTGGGTGTTCATGGCTTTAGGCCGATCCCCCGCACCTGGTTGCCGCGACGGCAGCTCGCGGGAACCTATGATGATCACTGGCTACAGACCCGCCATCCCCATCTGCCTCCGGATTTCAACCCTCGGTTCTGGAATGCGGCGCCGAAGCCCCTACAGATTTCACCGCATCTGCTTGGAAACGAAGAGCTTCAGCTCCATAATCTTCATCCGATCAAACCGACTTATCGCCTCAATCTTCCAGGTCTCAAGGTCCAGGGCAGGCTTATGCCCACCGGCCGGTCAGTCGCCTTCGTTCTGGACAGCGTCGAACTGGACGTCCGTTCCCCACACGAGCATGAACACATGCTCACCCTTACATGGCGAACGAGTTTCGCAACATCCGACTTGCATGAGTCGCTCGAAATCCACATCATCGAGCCATAACCGGGGGAGAGGGTCCACGATGGGAAAGAGCGCGGCCCGACATAGCGGAAAGGAAGCGATGATAGTCTGCTTGTCGCCGGATGTCTGCCTTACGCCCATGGGTCCGAACATGGTACCTGTTCCCTATATGATCGTATCCCGTCTTGACTGGTCGCAAAGGACCGTGAACAACATCACGTTTGGCGGACAGGAAGCGTTCACCATGGATAGCCGCACGGGCATGGTTTCGGGAAATGAACCCGCAACCGGTGGAGGGATCAAGTCGGGCATCAACACGGGTTGGTGCCGCCCCCTGACGAACAAATCCAATGTCATCGTCAATGGACATCCGGTCCTGCAGGATGGCTGCATCTACGAGATGAACTGCGACGGGCCTGATGGTACGGGAAACACCTTGGGAAAGCTGCGCTTCGTCGAATAGGGCGGTGGCGATATCACCTGGGTCCCGGATCGATCAGGAACGTATACGCACAAGGGATGAAGGTGTGATACAGGCCGGAAGCGATCATCATTCGCGCAAAGGTGATGGCATCGCGCTGCAATCCGTTGGCGAAGGGCTCCAGTTGCTGGTTGATGTAATCGTTATCTCCCAGATCAAGAGGCGGCAACGGCTGGCCCGTTTGAATCGCGCTGACGAAGGCCTCGCCAGAGAGGTTTAGCCTGCCGCCTCTGAATATATTGACGAAATCGACGACCTGACTGTAGGTGATATTGCCGTCCGTACCGGCCCGCTGGACGAGATGCTCGACAACCCTTTCGACGAACTGGGTTACGGTTTGGGCGCTGTTGGCGCAGGCTATGATCGGCAGAAGTTCGGTCATGGGCGGGCCAAGCTCTTGCACATTCGCGGTGAAGACCGTCGGCAACTGCCCCATCTCGGGCGCAAGATTCATCGTCAGCGGGCCGAGACTCATCGGGCCGGGACTCTTTCCCCTGCTTGGACTGGGATTGGTCACCGCGGGGGGCATGGTCTTGCGGCCCCAATAGAGAAGATCGTCCAGAAACGGTACCAGTCTGCCCCGAGCTTGCAAGGAACTGAGGATTTCGTCCTTGATGTGAACCGCGCGTATTGGAACTGCGCCGGCGGTTGCCAGCGTTCCGCCAGCACGGTGGGCGGTATTCTGATGCAGTCCTGCCGAATTATAGGTAATCGCGCGCATCACCAGATTGGGATGGCGTGACCTGATCGCGATCGATGCGGTCGATGCCAGTCCGCCACCCAGCGAATGCCCGGTAACGACCAATCGACCATTCCATCGCGAGATCGCCTCCTGTGCTGCTGTAAGGCCATCATCGATAGCCTTGAGATACTGATTGGGAATCTCCCTTCCCAAACCTTGCGCGAAATTCACAGCCCAGTCACCATTGCCGCCATAATAAAGCGCGGACGAGATCGTATAGCGCAGCGTCACGGTGCTTCGGAACGCGGCCCAGCCGCCGACATTGACCGTGACCTCGCCCGACACGTTCTCGAACAGCGGCTCTCGCGTCAGTCCCGAGGCGTCGAGTTCCGCCATGGTGCGACCATTATAGGCCGGGGCCACCGAAACCGATTCGTCGATAACCAGATCCTCGACGCGGGTCGCGGAAAAGAGCGGCGTATTGGCGACGAAATTTCCGGTAAGCCGCGTGCCGATGGCCAGCTCGGCGAAATCTGCCGGCTCGGTGTCGCTGCCGCGAAACACCAGCACCGGTGGACACAGCGTCAGCGGATCATTCCCCGGCCCGCCTTTGGGAGCATAAAGGGCGACCGTATAGCCATCGTCATCGTCCTTGCGCCAAATCTCATCTCAATGCTCGTGGTTGAGATCCCAGTATCGCCGCAGCCGCGCAGGTACCTTGTCGCGGGCATTATCATAGATCCGCAGGTTGAGCATGCCCGCCCTGCGGACACAGAGATCCGAGATGGCTTTTCCAGGGATCTGGGTAGAGTCTGCATTGGACGCAGGCTGCCTGGGCTGTTGTGCGTTCACGATGAAACCCTTGTGAAGCGTTCGTTCGCGCCGAGGTCAGCGTCCCCAGCGCTCGGTCCCGAATTGATTGTCGGTGCGTGCCCGTTGATCCTCATCCTTGGGCGAGCGGATTTCACCCGGGGCAAGAAAGAACCCGCCCACATCCGGAGGAATCTGCATGGCCAGCAGATCCGAGATCATTGGCGTCGGCTGGGCACCGGTCTGTTCGAGAATCAGGGGCAGTGCCTGCTGCATCGTCCAAGCCCTCCATAGATTTTCAGTCCCGGATGCCCCGACGATCATGGTCGCGCGGGATCAGCTCGGGGCTTTGCCAATCCGTCTCGCCGAGGTCCCGGAACCGCCGGATGCTGCGTTCGATCGCAGTCCGATCGACAATCGGCGAATCGACGACGATCTCCAGCCCGATGCCATAGCGATTACGAGCGGTCCAGCTGGAAGGATTCGTGGATATCAGGCGGGGTGTCGTGCAGGATCTCCGAGGCAGCCCTCTCCTCATATTCCCTGATGGTCAGGCCATCGAGCGCGGCATGACGGCGGGGTTCCGGTCGGATCATCCGGTAGAACTTCTGCCGACCGACGTAATGCGCCGGGGCGAATTTCCAGCGGTATTCCTCCTCCAGTTCCGCCTCGGTCAGGCGTGACCGGGTCTGCTTCGAGGCCAGATCCTGGATGCACTCCCAGAATGCCAACCGCCGGTGGTGATGGTGGCGTTCCAGATGCTGCGTCCGTCGAGACCCAGAAACAGCACATCGAACCATTGCCTATAAATATCCGGGCGGCCCGGTTCGTCCAACACCAGGGGGCTGGTGAACAATCTGCCGTAGATCGGCGTGTCGCGCACGATCCTCCGGCGCAACCGCACGAAGGCATCACGCTGCCGGTGCCGCGACAAGGCGACGAAAGGGGTGAAGCGGTTGCGATTCCCGCGTCTCGTGACTGTCATCCTCCTGGTGCTGCACAACTATACCGTTCGGCGTTGCGGAGAATCTCGCTCAGACGCTCGGCAAGGCTTCTCCGGCTAGTCATTCATCTCGGGGTATACGGTACGTCATCAGCTGCGAGCAGCACTTTTCAGCCTACGAGGCGGTTTCGGCGCTAACAAGTCCCTGGGGGACACATGGGGACAATTCGAAAGCCGCTCAGACGCTCCGAATCTAGCGCCAGCGCGCCGCGCGCAAACCGGCGGCGATAGCTTCGCCCTCGTCGCAAAACCAGCGCTCGCCCCTGCTCTCATCGATCCGGGTCTTGGCATAGGCTGGCGACCAGGGCGTGTGATAGATCCGCTCGCCCTTGTTCGAGATGTTGCCCTTGATTGGACAGCCCTCGGGCGCCTCTGCGGCAGCCCGCGACCAGCGGCCGGCGCGATACTCCAGGCGGGCTGCGATTCGCCCTTCCAGATACCCCCGCGCGCCGGCATGTGCCATGCGCTCCGTATCGGCATAATCGTCGGAATAGCGACGATAGGCCCAGGCCGGCCCCCGCCCGACCATCTCGGCGCCCAGATCAAGGCCACCGGCATGGCAGCGCGCCACGATCCGCCGGTAAGCGTCGGTGTCCAGCGGAACGTATTCCACCGACCGATCCCTGACCAGATCCGCCATGGCCCCGGTCGCCGCGGCTCGGGCCGGATCGAGCAGCCGTTCGCGCGCAGTCATCATGTCCGCATCTGTCAGCCCGCCAGGAAAGGCTTCGACGGTTCATTGGCGAAGGCCGGCAGGGCAAGGCAGAGCGCCAGGACAGGAAGCATGCGGTGCATGGTAGGTCGTTGACCATCGACGGTGACCGCTTCCATGACATTCCCAGCTTCTATGCCGAAGTGAACCGGGTGCTCATGGCGGCCGAGAACTGGCGGCTGGGCGAAAGCCTCGATGCGCTGGACGACATGCTCCATGGTGGCTATGGCGCGCTGAACGGTGCCGGCGCGGTCCGGCTGCACTGGCTGGCCATGGACAAGAGCGCCGCCGATCTGGGGCTGGCAGAGACCCGGCGATGGCTACCGGCAAGCTGCGCCACCCAGAGCGGTTCAACAACGACGCCATCCGCCGGCAGCTGGAGGCGCTCGAAGCAGGCACCGGCCAGACCTTCTTCCAGATCGTCATGGAGATATTCGCCGGCCATCCGGAGATTGCACTGGTGCCGGGTTAATACCGCCGCCAGACGCATGTGCTTTGCCGGCCTCGGATGGTGAGCGAGCCGGCCAGCAAGCCCGGTCGCGCAGGATCGAGATCTTCGACCTGGAGCGCCTGGCGCGCCTTGATGGTCGCCGGCTTCAGCGGCGCCCAGGGCGTTCCATCCGGCGCGGCCTGGGCCTTGAACTTCCTGCCGGCCGAAAGGACCATCTGTTCGCCCACGGCGGCGAAGAACGGCCGGCGTTGATCCATGAGCTTCATCAGTTGGTGCGGCCGGTTCTGCGCCTCGGTCGCGTCGAGCTGGGCGCGGAAACTGATGCCTGTCATTGAAAAACCCCCGTTTCGGCGCTATATCTGTGTTGCGGGCGAGCCAGACAGGTGATGTGTCCAGATAGCTCCTCGCGCGGCGGTCGGATCACCAAGGCCGTCATTTTTGTTTCCAGAGCAGTTTCCCGCCCCGTCTCACCTGAATGCCCTTTGCGTCGGGGGTGCCCTTGCGGTCCTGCGACAGGTAGATCGTGACGGGCTCCCACCAGCGCCGGCCGATCTGCATCACGACCAGGGCGCCCTTGTCAGGACCGACCCGCACATAGCGCCGATCAACCAGCAGTTCCTTGAGGTCGTCGCGCACCGGATCCTGTTTCGCCGCGACGCCCAACCAGATCTCGTCGGGATCCAGCAGCGCCTCGGCCATCAGCGGCGTGTAGATCTCGCGGCCACGCTTGCCGATCTTCCAGGCGCCGGACCGATCCCGGAAGAATTCGTCCGAAATCGGCACACGGGCGCCGGCCTGGTCCTGCCATAGCACGGCGCTGCCAATATCGGCGCCGAAAGGCTGCAGGAAGGCGCGGACGTAATCCTCGGGCGCCAATCCCGTGGCCAGGGGCTGGGCAGCGAACGGCCAGGCTTGGCAAGTAGATCGGCCAGGGGCGACGGCTGGTCGATCACCACGGCATGCCGACCGGCATGGATCAGCCCGCCGCCCTCGTCGATGACCTGCGACGGCACCAGCCCTTGCTCCCAGAGCTTGCCGGGCTGGTAGTCCCAGCCATATCCGGTGCCCTCGGGCAATTCGACCACGCCGGTGGCCTCGTGGTTATAGGGCTGGCGGATGATTTCCGGGGCGGTGTCAGGGCTGGTCTTAGCTGGCGCTCGCTGAGCGAGCGGACGCAGCAGCTGCATTTCCAGTCGCGCCCCTCGCGCACGATGATCAGCTTACCATAGGAGCTAGGCGGGCGGCAGGGGATGCGGCTGAGGTCACGTCTGCGTCGTTAGAGAAGCCAGCTTTTTCCTCGGGTTAAGCTCCATGCGATAAATTCGGAGAACGTTCGAGATAAGCCCCTTGTGACGCGGGTGGAAATAAAAATCAGACAGTTGAAAATACCCCGAGACCTCTACCAATGGCGCTTGATGGTTCCCTACATGCAAGCGGTCAGACCTGCCTGCGAGGCAGTTCGGCGCCATCATGCCGCCGGGTGACACATGGGGGACAATTCCGGACCTCAGGCAGGTCACGCCGGCGAGCCAGAAAATCCCGTTCAGAGCAAGGCGATGGTTCAAGGACTTGCGCCCGTTCGGGACACGTATCGCCTGAATGAAGCTCGTGAAAGGCCCATCCCTCGTCCGACGTCAGGTCTCGTGCGGCTGGCCTCCCTTGCAGATATCAGCTTGAATCCCGCTCGGCACGCCATGGGACTCCATTTGGCAACACGGCCTGATGGAGAGCGGAGGGAGCGTTCTGCCGCCCGCGCGAGACGCAGAACCTCATCGGGCAATGGAGAAAGCATTACGACTCCACAGCCATCGCCCAGCGGTCGCGGAAGACATTGCCTCGATGGATCACAGTCCATGCGTCAAACCGGACCACTCGGACGGGGACAGTCAGCATCCGAAGGCAAAGCGGTTTCAACGCGTCCACGGCGACCTGCTCGATGGCGCGTCGGCCCGCGACGACGGCCGGCTCCCTGACAGAAGCGGTTGCGATTCGGCCCGGCTCCGAGCGCGCAGGGTTGGTCGGCCGACCGCTGCCGTCAGAACGCCTTGAAGGTCATCGTGGTCAGCGTGCGCACGATGTCCGGGATGTCGAACAGGTTTTCCGACAGGAAATGGCCGACGTCCTTGTCCTCGGGGACATAGATCTTGGCCAGCAGGTCGTATTCGCCCGAGGTCGAGTAAAGCTCGCTGACGATCTCGCGGTCATAGATCGCGTCGGCGACCTCATAGGTCTTGCCGGGGGTGCAACGGAACTGGACGAAAACCGGGCGCATGAGCGGGCCTCCTGACTTCTGCGGCGGCAGGTTAGACCGCGGGCGCCGCGCGGGTCCAGTCCCCGCGGCGCAGGCCCAGCCAGAAACGCCGCATCAGCAGCACCGCCGCAAAGCTGAGCCCCGCGACCAGCCCCAGCCACAGCCCCGCCGGCCCCAGCCCGGCCGGAAAGGCCAGGCCCCAGGCGACCGGAATGCCGACCAGCCAATAGCTGATCCCGGCAATGACCATGGGCACGCGGGTGTCCTGCACCCCGCGCAACAGGCCCAGCCCGATCACCTGCATCGCGTCCATCAGCTGGAACAGGCCGGCATAGAACAGCAGGCCCGCCGCCAGCGTGATGATGGCCGGCGTCTCGGGGTGGGTGGCATCGAGGTAGAGCCCGACCAGCTGGCGCGGGAACAGCTCGAACGCCGCCACCGCCAGCAGCGCCCAGACCGCCGAGACCGCGGTCACCGTCACCGCCGCGTCGCGCATCCAGGCCGCGTCGCCGCGCCCCTTGGCCTGGCCCACGCGCACCGTCGCGGCATTGGACATGCCGAGATGCAGCATGAAGGTCAGCGAGGCAAGCTGCAGCGCGATGCCATGCGCGGCCAGCTCGCGCGTGCCGATCCAGCCCATCATCACGTTCGAGCCGACGAAAAGCCCGCCCTCGGCCACCATGGTCAGGCCGATGGGCATGCCCAGCAGGAAGACCTGGCGCATCGCCACCCAGTCCGGGCGCCAGAAGCGCTGGAACAGGTGGTATTTGCGGGCGGCGGGCAGCCAGGCGGCATAGGCGACGATGGCGAGAAGCTGGCTGAACTGCACGATCACGGCGGCGATGGCGGCGCCGCGCACGCCCAGCTCGGGCGCGCCGAGATTGCCAAAGATCAGCACCCAGTTCAGCGCGATGACCAGCGGCAGGCCGGCCAGCGTGATCCACAGCACGACCTGCGTGCGCTCCATCGCGGCAAGATAGCTGTTCAGCGTCAGCTGGCACAGCACGGCGATGAGGCCGATGCCCTCGATGCGCAGATAGTCCTGGCCCAGCCGGGCCACCTCGGGCGCCTGGCCGAGCGCCAGCAGGATGGGGCCGGAATGCCACAGCGCAGGCAGCATCAGCACCGCGAAGACGATCGAGAGCCACAGCGCCATGCGGGCAGCGCGGCGCACCTCGACCTCGTCGCCGCGGGCGATGGCGGCGGCGATCAGGCCCATGACGCCGATGCCGAAGCCCATGCCCAGGAAGAACAGGATGTTGAAGAAGCTGACCGCGATCACCAGCGCCGCCAGCTCGGTCACGCCATACCAGCCCATCATCACCGTATCGGCGACATGGATGGCCATGCGCGCGAGGTGGCTGCCGACCAGCGGCAGACCCAGCGCCAGCGTGGCGCGCAGATGCGGGGCGTAACGGGCGATCATCATGGCTCCTGCCTTATCGCCGGGCAGTCGGGGCGGCAAGATGTCTGGACATATTTGCCCCGACGGCAGGCTCAGGGCCGGATCTCGACCTCGGTGCCGATGGCGGCATGGGCGAAGATCTCCTCGATCTCGGCATTGGTGATGGCGATGCAGCCGGCGGTCCAGTCGCCCTTGACCTTGTAGCCGTCGGACACCTGGTTCGGCTGGCCGTGGATCATGATGTCGCCGCCCGGGTCGTAGCCGCCGCGCCGCGCCGCCTCGCGGTGGTGGCGCTGCGGATAGTCGAGGCCCAGCGACAGGTGATAGGCGCTTTGCCGGTTCACCCGGTCGATGCGGAAGATGCCCTCGGGGGTGCGGCCGTCGCCCTGGCGGCTCTTGTCGCCCTCGGGCGCGAAACCCAGCGCGATGCGGAAGCGGCGCGGCCCGCCCTGGCGTTGCCAGACGGTCATGCGGCGGGCGGATTTCTCGACCAGGATGCGCGCGACGGGCGAGGCGATGGGCGCCTCGGGCCGCGCGGGCGGGCGCGGCAGGATCGGCGGCAGCCTGGGCAGGCGCCATTCCGGCAACCGCCAGTCCGGCAGGCGCGGCCAGTGCCAGCCCTGCGCCGGGGGCGGCACCTGCGGCGGCACGGGCTGCGGCGCCCAAAGCACCCACAGCCCCCAGACCAGCGCCGCCAGGCACAGCGCCGAGAAAAGCCCGCCTAGCCGCTTCATTGCAGGTCGCGGAACGCCTCTTGCAGCCGCGCCAGCGCCTCGGCCACCCGGGCGCGCGGCGTGGCGAGGTTGAAGCGCAGGAAGTCCTCGCCCCCGGTGCCGAAGCTGCCGCCGTGGTTGGCGGCGATGCGGGCGCCCTGTTCGACCCGGCGGGTGAACTCGGCCCGCTCCATGCCGGTGCCCGAGAAATCGACCCAGGCGAGATAGGTCGCCTGCAAGGGCATCGAGGCCAGCCCCGGAATCGCCGCCAGGCCTGCGTCGAAGATGCGTCGGTTGCCGTCGAGGTAAGCCACCAGCGCATCGACCCAGGCCGCCCCTTCGGGCGAATAGGCGGCGGCGACCATGCCGAGGCCGAAGAGCCCGGGCGAGATCCCCAGCGCCATCATCCGGCCTTGCAGCCGCTTGCGCAGCGCCTCGTCCGCGACGATGACATTGCCGATATGGGCGCCGGCGATGTTGAAGCTCTTGGTCGCCGCCGTCAGAGTCACCAGCCGCGACGCTATGCCGGGCACCGCCTTGGCCATGACCGTGTGGCGCGGCGCGCCGGGCATCACCAGGTCGTGGTGGATTTCGTCCGAGACCAGGATCAGGTCATGCGCGGTGCAGAAATCGGCGACCTGGCGCAGCTCTTCGGGCGACCAGACCCGGCCGCCGGGATTGTGCGGCGAACACAGGATCAGCATGCGCTCGCGCCCGGTCAGCTGGCGGGCCCAGCCGTCCCAGTCCATGCGGTATTGGCCGTCCTCGATGGCCAGCGGGAATTCCGCCACCTCGCGACCCGCGGCGCGGATCACCCGGGCAAAGGCGTGATAGACCGGCGTCATCACGATCACCCGGTCGCCGGGCTGGGTGAAGGCATCGACGCAGATCGCGGTGCCATTGACCAGCCCGTGCACGGTCAGGATCCAGTCCGGCTCGATCGCCCAGCCGTGCCGGTTCGCCATCCACCAGCGGATCGCGTCCAGATAGGCCGGGTTCGCGCCGGGATAGCCATAGACGCCATGCGCCGCCATCCGCTCGACCGCGCGCTGGACCGAGGCCGGCGGGCGGAAGTCCATGTCCGCGACCCACATGGCGATGCCGTCCTTCGGCGAAACGCCATAGCTCGCCTGCATGTCGTCCCATTTCGAACAGGCGGTGCCGGTGCGGTCGATGATCTCGTCGAAATCGGGCTGGGCCATGGTCCCTCTCATTTTCAATGCCCGGCCACCATAGCGCGTTGTTGCGCAAGGCCAAGGCTTGGCCTAGATCACGGTCATGACATTGCGCAGCATCATCCTTCACCCCGATCCGCGCCTGAAGAAGCCGTGCGAGCCCGTGGCCCGCATCACGCCCGAGATCGAGACCCTGGCCGCCGACATGTTGGCCACCATGTATGACGCGCCGGGCGTGGGCCTGGCGGCGCCGCAGGTGGGCGTGCTGTCGCGGCTCTACGTCATGGATTGCAACAAGGACCCCGAGGCCGAGCCGCAGCCCGTCGTCATGCTGAATCCCGAGATCACCTGGCGCTCCGAGGCGCTGAACACCTATGAAGAGGGCTGCCTGTCGATCCCCGACCATTACGCCGACGTGACGCGGCCGGCCCAGGTGCGGGTGCGCTGGCTGGGCCTGGACGGCAAGACGCAGGAGCGTGACTTCGACGGGCTCTGGGCCACCTGCGCCCAGCACGAGATCGACCATCTCGACGGCAAGCTGTTCATCGACTACCTCGGCCCGATCAAGCGCCAGTTGATCACCCGCAAGATGGTCAAGCTGAAGCGCGAGCGCGCCCGTGCCTGAACCGCTGTCCGGCGAGGATCAGGCCGCCCAACCGCAGGGCCCGGACCCGGCGGCGCTGGCGGGGCTGGGCCGGGTGCGGCCGATCCTGATCCATCCCGACCCGCTGCTGCGGCAGGCCTGCCTGCCGGTCGGCCGTCTGGGCTGGGACCGAATCCTGCCGCTGGCGGCGGATCTGCTGGCGACGATGTATGACGCCGGCGGCCGTGGCCTTGCCGCGCCGCAGATCGGCGAGCCCTGGCGGATCTTCGTGATGGACCACGGCTGGAAGACCGGCACGCCCTTGCCCCGCGTGGTGCTGGACCCCGACATCGCCGCCCTGGGCGCCGAAACCGAGACGCTCGAGGAAGGCTGCCTGTCGATCCCCGGCCATCCCGTCACCGTGACGCGGCCCGCGGTGATCTCCTTGCGCTGCTTCGACCTGACCGGGGCGCTGCTGACGCTGTGCCTGTCGGGCATCGAGGCCCGCATCGCCCAGCACGAGGCCGACCATCTGGACGGCCGCCTGATCCTGGACTTCACTGGCCAGGCCGATCGCTGAAGGTTGCGCCTTGCGAGACCGTGGCGGGGGGACCATCCGGCCCGCCTGGACGTGACGGTTCCTGCGCCCCGCTGCGGTCTCAGCCCGCGGGGTGTCGTCGATGACGTGCGGAAGGCCACGCCGTCCTCATGCCCAGCAGACCAGAGACCGCCGCGCCATGCGCATCAAGGCCGGGGCGCGGGCCTGATCAAGGGCATCGTCATCGGCAAAGCCGTCCTGCCGGACGTCGTCATCCAGCGGGAAGCCCTGGCGGCTGCGATCTCGTCGGGCGTCAGTTCGTCAACAAGGCTGGCCCGCTCCAAGGCAATCTTGCGGCGGTGGGCAGCAAGCGCCCGTCCACCTCGGCAGCAGTCAGACGGACCAGCCGCAGGGCGTCAGCATAATCCTTGGTCTTGAGCGAGAAGGTTTCCTCGGCCTTGGGATGGCTGGACTTGATGTCCTGCGGGACAGCGGCGCGGGATCGCCCACGGCGGGCCAAGCGGGTGTGTCCGGGCACGGCTGCGAGCAGCTCCGCTGTAACACCTTCCCGCGTCACAAGCCGAAATTCACCCGAGCGCTGCGGGAAAATCCTTGAAATTCAAAGCTTTGCGATTAACTGGTGGAGCCGAGGGGAATCGAACCCCTGGCCTCATCATTGCGAACGATGCGCTCTACCAACTGAGCTACGGCCCCATCCGGCTGCTATCTCGCCCAAGGCCCGGGGGTTGTCAAGGGCGGAATCCCGGGAGCCCCGGCATTCTTTTTTCCCAGCACGCATCCCCGCCGACCGGCCGCCGGGCACCCCTATTCCGCCGCCTCGGCATAGCTTTCCAGCGGCGGGCAGGTGCAGACCAGGTTGCGGTCGCCATAGGCATTGTCCACCCGCCCGACCGGAGGCCAGTACTTGTCCACCCGGAACGCCCCGGGCGGGAAACAGCCCTGTTCGCGCGAATAGGCGCGGTCCCAACCGGCGACCAGGTCCTCGACCGTATGGGGCGCGTGGCGCAGCGGGCTGGCATCGGGCGCGATGCGGCCATCGGCCACCGCGGCAATCTCGTCGCGGATCGCCAGGAAGGCGGTGATCAGCCGGTCGATCTCGGCCTTGGTTTCCGACTCGGTCGGCTCGACCATCAGCGTGCCGGCGACCGGCCAGCTCATCGTCGGTGCGTGGAAGCCGTTGTCGATCAGCCGCTTGGCGATGTCGTCCACGGTCACGCCATGCTCGGCAAAGGGCCGCATGTCCAGGATGCACTCATGCGCGACCCGGCCACGGTTGCCCATGAACAGCACCGGATAGGCCGAGGCCAGCCGGCTGGCGATGTAATTCGCGTTCAGGATCGCGACGCGCGTCGCCTGGGTCAGCCCGGCCCCGCCCATCATCAGGATATAGGCCCAGGAGATCAGGAGGATCGAGGCCGAGCCCCAGGGCGCCGCCGAAACCGCGCCCGCGCCCGTCCGCGGATCGGCCGGCAGATAAGGCGTCAGATGCGCCTTAACCCCGATCGGCCCCATGCCGGGACCGCCGCCGCCATGCGGGATGGCGAAGGTCTTGTGCAGGTTCAGGTGGCTGACGTCGCCGCCGATCTCGCCCGGCCGCACCAGCCCGACCAGCGCATTCATGTTGGCGCCGTCGATATAGACCTGGCCGCCGTGGCGGTGGGTGATGTCGCAGACCTCGCGGATGGTGTCCTCGAACACGCCATGCGTGCTGGGATAGGTGATCATCACCGCCGCCAGCCTGTCCCCCGCCTTCGCGGCATGGGCGGCGAAATCCTCGAGGTCGATGTCGCCGTTCGGCGCCGACTTCACCACCACGACCTTCATCCCCGCCATCTGCGCCGAGGCCGGGTTGGTGCCATGCGCGGACACCGGAATCAGGCAGATGTCGCGATCCTCGCCGCGCGCCTTGTGATAGGCGGCGATGGTCAGCAGGCCGGCGTATTCCCCCTGCGCGCCGCTGTTCGGCTGCAGGGAAAACGCGTCATAGCCGGTGATCGCGCACAGCTTCCCGGTCAGGTCGGCAAAGACCTCGTGATAGCCGGCGGCCTGGTCCTCGGGGGCAAAGGGGTGCAGCGCGGCGAATTCGGGCCAAGTGATCGGCATCATCTCGGTCGCCGCATTCAGCTTCATCGTGCAGGAGCCCAGCGGGATCATCGCCCGGTCGAGCGCCAGGTCGCGGTCCGACAAGCGGCGCATATAGCGCATCATCTCGGATTCCGCCCGGTTCATGTGAAAGACCGGATGGGTCAGGTAGTCGCTTTCGCGCAGCAGGCCCTCGGGGATCGCCGGCGCCCGGGCCGGCACCGCCGGCTCCGAAATGCCGAAGGCGTCCAGCACCCGCGCGATGACGCCCGCATCCGTGGTCTCGTCGACCGCGATGCCGACCCGGTCGCGGCCCACCTTGCGCAGGTTGATGCCGCGATGCCGGGCGGCGGCGAGGATGCCGGCCTGCCCCACGCCCACCCGCACGGTCAGCGTGTCGAAGAACGCCTCCGGCGCCACCTCGGCCCCGGCTGCGCGCAGGGCATCCGCCAGCGTCACCGCGTTCAGATGCACGCGCTGCGCAATGGCGCGCAAGCCCTCGGGCCCGTGGAACACCGCGTAGAAGCTGGCCATCACCGCCAGCAGCGCCTGGGCGGTGCAGACGTTGCTGGTCGCCTTCTCGCGGCGGATGTGCTGCTCGCGGGTTTGCAGGGACAGGCGATAGGCGCGGTTGCCCTTGGCATCGACCGAGACGCCGACGATGCGCCCCGGCATCGCCCGCTTCATCTCGTCGCGGCAGGCCATGAAGCCGGCGTGCGGGCCGCCATAGCCCATGGGCACGCCGAAGCGTTGCGCCGAGCCGACGGCGATATCGGCGCCCATCGCGCCCGGATCCTTCAGCACGCAAAGCGCCAGCAGATCGGTCGCCATCACCGCGACCGCCCCCGCCTGGTGCAGCGCGTCGATCTCGGCGGAATAGTCCCGGATCTCGCCGAAGGTGCCGGGATACTGGAAGATCGCGCCAAAGACCGCCGAGGGGTCATAATCGCCGCGCAGGATCTCGATGCCCAGGGGCGCGGCCCTTGTCTCGATCACCGAGACGGTCTGCGGGTGCAGCCCGTCGCTGATAAAGAAGCCGCGCGCCTTGGACTTCGCCACGCGCTGCGCCATGGCCATCGCCTCGGCCGCCGCCGTCGCCTCGTCCAGCAGGCTCGCATTGGCGACGGGCAGGCCGGTCAGGTCCGACACCATGGTCTGGAAATTCAGCAGTGCCTCCAGCCGCCCCTGGGCGATCTCGGGCTGATAGGGCGTATAGGCGGTATACCAAGCCGGGTTCTCCAGGATATTGCGTTGGATCGCCGGCGGCGTGACGGTACCGTAATAGCCCTGCCCGATCAGGCTGGTCATCACCCTGTTGCGTCCCGCCACCTCGCGCATCCGCCCCAGCAGCGCGGCCTCGGACAGCGCCGGCCAGTCCAGCGCCTCGGCCTGGCGGATGCCGGCGGGCACGGTCTGCGCGATCAATGCGTCCAGGCTCTCGACCCCGACGGCAGCCAGCATCGCCTGCATCTCGGCCGGAGACGGCCCGATATGGCGCCGGTTGGCGAAATCGTCGGGGTTGTAGTCAGTCGGCGTCCACTTGCCCATCATCGGCCTCGTCGGAATAACATTGCCCTGGAAACCGCCCGGGAAGCCCCGGCCTTCTCCGTTTCAGAAATACCCTCGGGGGGTGCGGGGGGCGAAGCGCCCCCGCCATCGCCGGGCCGTCAGGCCCGGCAAAACATCACCCGATCAGCGCCTGATAGGCGGCCTCGTCCATGAAGCCCGACAGATCGGCATCGGCCGGCTTGATGCGAAAGAACCAGGTGCCCATGGCGTCCTGGTTCACCGCACCGGGATCGTCGGGCAGGCTTTCGTTCACCGCGGTAATCACCCCCGCCAGCGGCGCCACGATATCCGAGGCCGCCTTCACCGATTCGATCACCACGATCTCCTCGCCGGCCTCGACCTCGCGGCCGACCTCGGGCAGCTCGATGAACACCACGTCGCCCAGCTGCTCGCTGGCGTGGGCGGTGATGCCGACGGTGATCTCGTCGCCCTCCGGCTTCAGCCACTCATGGTCTTCGGTAAATTTCAGCATCTCTGGCCTCTCAACGCTTGTAGCCGGGTTGGTGGAAAGGAAGCGGGGTGATCGTCGCCGGCAGCCGCTTGCCGCGCAGCTCGGCCCAGACCGTGTCGCCGGGCGCCAGCGCCGCCGGCAGGATCGCCATGGCGATGGGCGCGCCGACCGAGGGGCCGAAGCCGCCGGAACAGACCGTGCCGATCTGCGCCCCGCCCTCGGCCGCATCGAAGATCGCGACGCCCTCGCGGATCGGCGCCCTACCCTCGGGGCGCAGGCCCTGTCGGACCCGCGCCGGACCCGCGGCCAGTTCCGCCAGCACCGGCTCGGCGCCCGGGAAGCCGCCGGCCCGCGCACCGCCCGCGCGGCGCAGCTTCGGAATCGACCAGCCCAGCCCCGCCGCGCCCGGCGTGGTTTCGGCGTCCATGTCATGGCCGTAAAGCGGCATCCCGGCCTCCAGCCGCAGGCTGTCGCGGGCGCCCAGGCCGATGGGCGCCACCTCGGGCTGGTCCAGCAGCGCCCGCGCCAGCGCCTCGACCTGCCCCAGCGGCACCGAGATCTCGAACCCGTCCTCGCCGGTATAGCCCGAACGGCTGATCCAGAGCCGCGCGTCCTGCCAGTCGCATTCGGCCACGTCCATGAAGCGCATCGCGGCGACGCCCGGCAGCAGCCGCGCCAGCACCGCCTCGGCCTCGGGGCCCTGCAAGGCCAGCAAGCCGCGATCCGTCACCGGCTCGACCGTCACGCCCTGGGCTTCCAGTTGCCGCAGATGCGCGATGTCCTGCGCGGCGCAGGCGGCGTTCACCACCAGATACAGATGATCGCCCTTGTTGGCGATCATCAGGTCGTCCAGCACGCCGCCCGCCGCATTGGTGAACAAGCCGTAGCGCTGCCGCGCCGGCGCCAGCCCGACCACATCGGCGGGCACCAGGGTTTCCAGCGCCCGCGCCACCTCCGGCCCGCGCAGGATCACCTGGCCCATGTGGCTGACGTCGAACAGCCCCGCATGCGCGCGGGTATGCAGGTGCTCGGCCAGCACGCCCATGGGATATTGCACCGGCATCTCCCAGCCGGCAAAGCGCACCATGCGCGCGCCCAGCGCGACGTGCAGATCGTGAAGCGGCGTGCGCTGTAGCTCGGCCATGGGCATCTCCTGTTTCCCGGACAGGGTGATCCCGCCCGCATCAGATGCCCCCTCTGTCCCTGCCCCGACCGGGGCGCCTGAGATCGTTATCCCTTCGGCGGACGGCCCTGGGCCGCCTCTCTCCAGAGTCTTCGGCGGAAAACGGTCCCTTTGCCTGAGAGATTCCCGGGGCGGTTGCTCCTTCGGCCCTGGCTTGCGCCAGCGTCTCCCGATTTCCGACTTAAGTCGTAGCCGGCACGCGCGAAGCTGACAAGAGCCCTGCACCGTTTTGTCGCATCGGTTCCATGGCTCAGATCGAGATATTCGAGGCGCCGCCGTCCAACAGCAGGTTCTGGCCGACGATGAAGCGGGCATGCTGGCTGCACAGGAAGGCGCAGGCGGCGCCGAAATCCTCGGGCAGGCCATAGCTGTGGGTCGGGATCGTCGCCTCGCGCCGGCGCCGGGCCTCGGTGATCTCGATGCCCTCGGCCTGGGCCACGCCCTTGTCCAGCGCATAGGCGCGCTCGGTCGCATGGATCCCGGGCAGCAGGTTGTTCACCACCACGCCCGATCCCGCCACCTGCCGCGACATGCCGGCGACAAAGCCGGTCAGCCCGGCGCGGGCGGCGTTCGACAGGCCCAGGATGGCGATGGGCGTGCGCACCGATTGCGAGGTGATGTTGACGACCCGGCCCCAGCCGCGCTGCATCATCCCCGGCACCAGCGCCTGCATCAGCGCCACAGCGGTCAGCATGTTGGCGTCCAGCGCCCGGATGAAATCCTCGCGCGACCAGTCGGTCCACTTGCCCGGCGGCGGCCCGCCGGCGTTGTTGACCAGGATATCGGCCGCGCCGCCCAGGGCCGCCAGCACCGCGGCGCGGCCCGCCTCGGTGGTGATGTCAGCCGCAACCGGCGTCACCCGGACGCCGTGGCGCGCGGCGATATCGTGGGCGGTGGCCTCAAGCGCCTCGGCGCCGCGGGCGTTGATGACCAAGTCGACCCCGGCCTCGGCCAGCGCCTCGGCGCAGCCGCGCCCGAGCCCCTTCGAGGCCGCGCAGACCAGCCCCTTCTTGCCCCTGATGCCCAGATCCATGGCGTTCCTTTCGCTGTCGGTCACCCGACAGGGAAGCGCGGGCGCGGGCGATTGTCCAGTTCAGAAACAGAGGATCTCGGCCTCGGCCTCGGCCCGGCGATAGTTCGCGACCATCTCGTTGCTGCCGGTGCTGCGAAAGGCCGCGGCGCGGTCGCCGCCCATATGCTGCATCGAGAGCACCGTCTCGGCCTTGACATAGTCGTCATAGGACAGGACCGAGGCGATCTGGTCGATGGCGCAGCTGCATTTTTCCAGCATGTCGCGGGTCTGGCCGTTCGCCGCCATGCAGACGAAGACGTAATCCGCCCGGGCATTGGTGGGATAGTCGTTCACCGCCTGCGCCCCGGCCGATCCGGCCCAGATCGCAAGCGCCGCCGTCAGGATTGGCCGCAGCATCATTTCAACACCATCGCGCTGTCATAGGCGGGCTGCCCGCCCGCCAGGGGGCCGGTGCGCGCCGCCATGGCGCGGATCGGTGCCTTGGGCTCGTCCAGGGTGAAGCGCAGCTCCAGCGTCTCGAACCCCAGCATGCGGCCGCTGTTCTTGTCGCCCTGGAACGGGACGAAGACCGCGACGGTGGCGCCATCCTCGCGCCGGACCTCGCCGCCCCGGAACAGCGCGTCCTTCAGCCGGTTGCGGATATAGAACGGGCTGCCGCCGGTCAGCGCCGCCATGTCGCGCGACACGGTTTCCAGGAAGAAGGTCAGCGCCGGATCGCCGCCCGAAACCGGGAACGGCCCGATCCTGCGGTCGATGCGCGCGGTCTTTTCCAGCAGTTCCAGCACCGGCTTGCCGTCCGAGGCGTCGGTGGTCTGGGTCAGCGAGATCGTGCCCTGACCCAGCGGGGTGAAGCCCTCGACCTCGGGGCCGGTCTGGGTCAGCGTCCAGACCAGCGGCTTGCCCTCCAGCTGCCAGGGGCCGCGTTCGGCAAAGACCAGATCGCCCGCTTCGTCCGCCATCAGCGGCGTCGCGGCGACCAGCGCCAAAAGGGCGATGCGGATCAGAAACCTCATGAACGTCTTCCTTCTCCCACCGGGGAACTTGCCCCCTGGCCCGGCCGCGGGAAAGTCCGCGTCGGGCTTTATCCGGCTTTGGTCTTAGGCCAGGAGCTGTTGCAGCATGGCGGCCAGATCCTCGGGCCGCACCGGCTTTTCCAGCAGCGGCACGTCGATGGCATGGCTGGCGCGGGCCAGTTCCGGCGCCCGCTGCGCCGTGACCAGGATCGCCGGCACCGGCTGCCCCGCAGCCTGCCGCAAGGCCTGGATCGCCTGCAAACCGTTGTCGCCATTGTCGAGATTGTAATCCGCGATCACCACGTCCGGCGGCTCGTCGCCCATCTGGGCCAAGGCCTCGGCGATGCCGCCCGAGACGCGCGGCACCATGCCCAGGCGGTCCTTCAGCACCAGCTCCAGCGCCCGGCGCATGGCATCGTCGTTTTCCACCACCAGCGCCACGCAGCCGCGCAGCGACGGGCCGGCGCGGGCGCCTTCGCTGCGGGCGGGCTCGGCGCAGGGCGCGACCAAGGGCAGGCTGACGCGGAACACCGTGCCGCGCCCCGGCTCGCTGTCCATGGCGATGGGATGGCCCAGCTTGGCGCAGGCGCGGCGCACGATCGACAGGCCCAGCCCCATGCCCGGCACGCCGCCGCCCTCGCGGCCGATGCGCTGGAACTCGTCGAAGATGCGGGCGCGGTCGGTCGCCGCGATGCCGATGCCGGTGTCGAAGATCTCCAGCCAGGCGCGTTCGCCGCGCCGCCTGACCCCGACCAGCACCCCGCCGCGGTCGGTATATTTGATCGCGTTCGAGACCAGGTTCTGCGCGATGCGGCGCAGGAAGGTCGGGTCGCTTTCCACCAGAACCGAGGTCGGCGCGAAACTCAGCCGCAGCCCCTTGGCCTCGGCCATGGGGGCATATTCCACCGCCAGCCGGCGGAACATGTCGCCCAGGTCCACGGGCTTGCGCTGGAACTCGATGCGCTGGCTGTCGAGGCGCGAAATGTCCAGCACCGCATGCATCAGCTCCTCGACCGAATCGAAGGCGCCGGACAGCCGGCCGGTCAGCTCGCGCTGGAATTCGTCCAGGGTCGTGTCCTTCAGAGCCGACAGGAACAGCTTGGCGGCCGAAAGCGGCTGCAGCAGGTCGTGGCTGGCCGCGCGCAGGAAGCGGGTCTTCGAGCGGTTCGCCTCTTCGGCCGAGGCGCGCGCCACGGCCAGCTCGCGGTTGCGTTCCGACAGGTCGGCCAGCGCCTTTTCCAGCTCGCGGGTGCGGACCTGCACCTCGCGCTCCAGCGCCACGGCGGCCTGGAACATCGACCAGGCCGAGCCACGCGATTCCTCGAGCCGGTCGATGCGGTCGACCAGCACGTCGGTGATGCGGGCCAGTTTCTCGGCCCGGCGGGCGGGGGGCTCGTCCTCGCGCAGGAACATGGCTCAGCCCGCCTCGGGCGGCATCAAGGCCATGCCGACGAAGGTCTGGTTCACATGCATGCCGCTGTGCTGCTCGCCATAGGTGTTGAAGCCGGCGACGCGATAGCGGGCCAGCAGTTCCGACATCTGCGGGATCATGCCGGCGCGTTCCAGCGCCAGCCGGCGCAGGATGCAGTCGAAGCCCAGCACCATCAGCGGCGGGCGCGGCAGCGCGTCCATCACCTCGGCAAAGCCGCGCGTCATGTCCATGGCCCGGCCCAGCGTCAGGATATGGCCCGGCTCGGTCCCCGACATCAGCTGCAACCCGCCCGAGGGCGTGACGGCACGGATGGCGCGGACATGATGGCGCTTGCCGGTGCGCAAGAGCAGCGGGTGGCGGGCGAATTCCGTCGGCGTCAGCGCCTCGGGCGCCAGCCCGGCCAGCCGGGCGTATTCCTGCGCCGCGGGCTCGGCGTTCAACTCCAGGATGATGCGGTTGTGCGGATCGGCGGCCGTCACCACCGCCCGCTTGTCGGTCGGGCTGAAATGCGAAAACAGCACCTCGGCCACGGCGAGATCGGTTTCCAGCAGCAGGAACAGCGCCGCGCCCTCATGCACCGCGCCGTCGACCATCTGGCAGCTGGGCGCGAACAGGATGCCCTCGGCGCTGGAGCCGCCGACCACCGGCAGGCCGGGGATCGCCGCATCCAGCGTCGCGGTCAGCACGTCCTCCTGCCGGGCATGGGCGTCGGGCAGCACCACGCCAAAGACCGAGCGGCGCAGGTCGGGCCGGAAATCGGCGTGGAAGCGGCGCAGCGTCGCCATCCATTCCGAGGCCGGCACCAGCGCCTGGTTGCGCAGCACGCAGACCCCGACCCGGAAGCTGGCCGAGGGGAAGCCGACCGCCGTCACCGTCGCCGCGCAATAGCCGCGCGGGCCGATCTCGCCGGCCGAGGAACAGCCGACGATCCGGCAACCCGTGCCCAGGCGTTCGCGCAGTTCGGTGCCCAGCGCCGGCATGCCGCGCGCGGGCATGCCGAACAGCAGGACCAGCGCCGGTTCCAGCGGCGCCATCTCGGCGGCGATGCGGGCGGCAATGTCGGAGGCGCCGGCCGCGACCGACAGCACCCGCGGCCCCGGCGGCTGCGCCGCGGCCCCCGGACGGACGCCGCCCGGCCAGGGCGCGGGCGCGGCCTGGCTGGTCATGCCGGCTCGAACAGCCGGACGCTATTGGCCAGGAGCACCGCTTGGGTGCGCCGGCGGGCGTTGATCTTGGACATGATCGCGGTGATGTGGGTCTTGACCGTGGCCTCGGCGATGGACAGCTCGTAGCTGATCTCCTTGTTCGCCTTGCCCTGGCAGATCAGCCGCAGGATCTTCATCTGCTGCGGCGTCAGGCTGGCGAAGCGGCGGGCCAGCTCGACGCGGGCGGCGTCCTCCTCGCCGACGCTGTCGGGCTGATAGCTGTCGGGGGTGACGCGCTCGCCCTCCCACATGCGGCGCAGGCTGTCGACCAGCGCCTCGCGGCCCAGGGACTTGCTGACATAGCCCTGCGCCCCCGCCGCCATCGCGGCCGAGATCATGGCGTTTTCCAGATCGGCCGAGATCATGGTGATCGGCACGTCCGGGATCTGGCGCCGCAGGGTGACGAGCCCCTCGGCACCCTTGGCATCGGGCAGGTTCAGGTCCAGGATCACCGCGTCCGGCGCGCCCTGCGCGCGGATCTGTTCCTGGGCCGCCGCCAGGCTGCGGGCGGTGCGGACATTGCGCAGCCCGAAGCTGATCTTCAGCGTCAGGGCCAGCGCGTCGCACATCAGCGGGTGGTCATCGACGATCAGGATCTCGCGGACCCGGTCGGCGGTGAGCCTTGGCGATGCGGCGCGGTCCTGCGACTGCATTTCGGCTGAGGCCATCGTTCTCCTCCCAAAGAAACGACAGGGGCGGGGCGTGTTCGCCCGCGGCCCGTTCCCGTCCATCTTACGGCCCCGGGGCGGCAGCGCAAGCCCGTTGGTCGCGGGGGCTGGCGCCGGCGTGCGACTTCGGATGTATTGGCCCCGGCGCGGACAGGTGGCAGTTTGACCGTCAGCAGGGGGGAAAATCGCATGCAACTTACCAGAAGAACGGCCTTGATCGGCCTGGGGCTGGCCTGCGCCTCGGCCGCGCTTCCAGGCCGCGCGCAAGAGGCCGAACTGCCGGCGATCCGGGTCGGCACGCTGGAGAACGGCACCGTCAACTGGGAGCTTCAGACCATCATCAAGCGCGGTTTCGACCGCGCGAACGGCTTTCGGCTGGTGCCGATGGTGCTGGCCGGCAATCCCGCGACCCAGGTCGCCATGCAGGGGGCCGAGGTCGATACCATCGTCTCGGACTGGCTGTGGGTGGCGCAGCAGCGCGCGCGCGGCACCGGCTTCGCCTTCCTGCCCTATTCCACCGCCGTGGGCGGGCTGATGGTGCGCGCCGACAGCCCGGCCAGGACGCTCGCCGACCTGCGCGGCAAGAAGATCGGCATCGCCGGCGGCCCGGTGGACAAGAGCTGGCTGATCCTGCGCGCCTGGTCGCGCGAGGAGCTGGGCGAAGACCTGGCCGACATCAGCCAGCAGGTCTTCGGCGCCCCGCCGATGATCCTGAACGCCGCCGAAACCGGCGAGGTCGATGCCGCGATCAACTTCTGGCATTTCCAGGCCAAGATGCAGGCGCGAGGCATGCGCGAGCTGATCTCGGTCGCGACGGCGGCCGAGGCGCTGGGACTGGACCCCGGCACCCCGCTGCTGGGCTATGTGCTGCGCGACGACTGGATCGCCGCCAACCCGGCGCTGGCGACCGGGCTGGCGCGGGCCTCGCGCGCCGCCAAGGAACTGCTGGCCAGCGACGATGCCGCCTGGGAGGATCTGCGCCCGCTGATGGAGGCCCGGGACGACGCCGAGTTCCAGGCGCTGCGCGCCGGCTGGCGCGCCGGCATCCCGCTGCCCGGCCCGGTCGATGTCGCCAATGCGCAGGCCATGTTCGCCACCATGGCGCGCCTGGGCGGCGACGAGCTGACCGGCGGCGTCACCACCCTGCCCGACGGCCTGTTCTGGTCGCCGGAGTAACCATGCGCCCCGGCCGCCCCTCTCGCGCCCTGCTGCCGGGGCTGCTGTCCGTCGCGGCGATGCTGCTGGTCTGGACCGTTGCCTCGCAGTTGACCGACCGGCCGCAGACCCTGCCCGCGCCCTGGCATGTCGCCGCGCGCATCGCCGGGCTCGCGGCCAGCGGCGAGCTGTGGCTCAACGCCGGCATGACGCTGTTCCGCGTCGCCGCCAGCTTTGCGCTGGCCATGGTGGTGGGCATGGGTCTGGGCCTGTGGATGGGCCGGTCGCGCGCCGCCGACGACTGGCTGAACCCGGGGCTCATCATCCTGCTGAACGTGCCGGCGCTGGTGGTGATCGTGCTGTGCTACATCTGGATCGGCCTCAACGAGACCGCCGCCATCCTGGCCGTGGCGCTGAACAAGATCCCGGTGGTGACGGTGATGATCCGCGAGGGCACGCGCGCGCTGCGGCCGGACCTCGACGACATGGCGCGGACGTTCCGCATGGCGCCCCTGCCGCGGCTGCGCCATGTCGTGCTGCCGCAGCTTGCGCCGCAGATCGCGGCCTCGGCCCGGGCCGGCATCTCGCTGATCTGGAAGATCGTGCTGGTGGTCGAGTTCCTCGGCCGCTCGAACGGGGTCGGCTTCAAGATCCACCTGCTGTTTTCCAGCTTCGACGTGACCGGGGTGCTGGCCTGGGCACTGGCCTTCGTCGCGGTCATGCTGGCCATCGACCTGTTCCTGCTGCGCCCGCTGGAATCGCGCGCCAACCGCTGGAGGCAGGATGCGGCTTGATCTGCAAGGCAAATCCTTCGGCAGCCGCGCGGTGCTGGGTCCGCTGTCGCTGGCGGTCGGGCGCGGCGAAAGGCTGGCGGTGCTCGGGCCCTCGGGCATCGGCAAATCGACGCTGCTGCGCATCCTGGCCGGGCTCGACAGCGATTATCGCGGCCGGTTGCAGGGCGGCGACCGCCTGGCCGTGGTGTTCCAGGAACCCGTGCTGCTGCCCTGGCGCGATGCGGTCGGCAACATCACCCTGCCCACGGGCTGCGATGCGGCGGTGGCGCGGGACTGGATGGCGCAGGTCGGGCTGGCCGGGCACGAGGACAAGTTCCCGCGCCAGCTGTCTCTGGGCCAGCAGCGCCGGCTGGCGCTGGCCCGCGCCTTTGCCGCCGGCCCCGACATCCTGCTGATGGACGAGCCCTTCGCCTCGCTGGACGAGGCGACGCGGGCGCGCATGCTGGCGCTGACCGGCGCGCTGCTGGACCGCTCGGGCGCCGGTCTGGTGCTGGTGACGCACGACCCCGCCGAGGCGCAGGCGCTGGCCGCCCGGCCGCTGCATCTGTCGGGCAGCCCGGCGCGGCTTCAGAACGACTGATCCCAGACCCGCCCGTCGGTATCCTGGGCATGGACCGTCACCGGCCCCTGCCCCGGCGCATAGGCAAAGCGGAACACCGGATCCTCGGAAATCGAGATCCCGGCGTCCATGGTGAACAGCGCCGCATCGCCCTGCTTGACCTCCAGCGTCTGGATGAACTCGGCCGGGATGGTCAGCAGCGTCACCTGGTCGCGCTGCAGGCCCGAGAAATTCGGGTGCCGGATCATCAGCGTGCCGATCTGCCGGCCGGCCTCTTCGGTCTGGCGGTACCGCATCTGGCCCATGGTGGCGCGCACCTGGTCCATGCTTTTCCCGGCCGGCGCCGCGCAGCCGCCCGAAGCCTTGACATAGCGCCCGGCCATGACCTTGCGCCCGTCCTCCAGCGTGGCGATGGCGCGCAGGTCCGAGTAATTGTCGACCCGCACCCGCACCTCGAAATCCAAGGGCATCAGCGCCTTGCCAAAGGTGAACTCGGCCGCGACCGGGGCCGGGTTGCCGTCCACCACCAGCGTCAGCGCGGTGATCGCCGGCGCGCCGGGCGGCTGGGTGACATGGACCGGCACCAGCGCCGGATTGTCCGCCCGCTTCGGCGCGTCGAGGTCGAAGACGGCCGGGTCCACCGGCGGCTCTTCCTCGGTGCCGATGATGCTGGAGCGCAGGTCGTCCCACAGGGGCGAGGGCAGCATCGGGTTTTCCACCTCGGCCGCCAGGGCGGGGGCGGCCAGCAGGGTCAGGATCAACGCAAGTCTCATATCCGCCTCTCTTTCGCCATGCGGCGATAGACCAGCGCGGTGTCGTCGCTGGTCGCATCGGCCTCGGCCTCGGCGCGCAATTGCGCGTTCAGGCCGGACCGCGAACAGACCGGGTCGGTGGCGCGCGCGTCGCCGGCCATGGCCATGGCCTGGCAACGGCAGCCGCCGAAATCCACCTCGCGCCGGTCGCAGGACTGGCAGGGCTCGGGCAGCCAGGCGGTGCCGCGAAAGGCGTTGAAGGCGGCGCCGTCGCGCCAGATCGCGGCCAGCGGCGCCTCGCGCACGGTCTGGAAGCGCAGCCCAGTGATGGTCTGCGCGGCATGGCAGGGCAGCACCGTGCCGTCGGGCGCGATGTTCAGCCCGGTCGAGCCCCAGCCGCCCATGCAGCTTTTCGGATAGATGGCGTGATGGTCGGCGGGGACATAGTCGATGACCATGCGCCCGCGCAGCCGCTGGCGGGCGGCGTTCACCACCTCGCGCGCGCGGGCCGCCTGCGCCATGGTCGGCATCAGCGGCCGGCGGTTCAGGTCGGCCCAGCCGTGGAACTGCACGGTCGCGACCTCGATGCGGCGGCAGCCCAGCCGCTCGGCCAGGTCGATCATCTCGGGCAGGCGGTCCAGGTTCTGGCGATGCACCACCGCGTTCAGGGTCAGCGGAAAGCCGATGGCGCCGATCCATTCCGCCACCTGCATCTTGCGCGCGAAGCTGCCGCCATAGCCGCTGATCCAGTCCGCCATCTCGGCGTCGATGCCTTGCAGCGACAGCTGCATGTGATCGACCACGCCGTCCAGTTCGCGCAGCCGCGATTCCGTCAGCCCGATGCCCGAGGTGATCAGGTTGACGTAAAGCCCCGCATCCCGCGCCGAACGCGCGATCTCGGCCAGGTCGCGGCGCGAGGCCGGCTCGCCACCCGACAGATGCACCTGCAAGACGCCCAGATCGGCGGCCTGGCGGAACACGTCGGCCCATTCCGCCGCCGTCAGCTCGGATTGCACCCGCGTCAGCTCGACCGGGTTCGAGCAATAGGGACAGGCCAGGGGGCAGCGATGCGTCAGCTCGGCCAGCATCGCCATGGGCAGGCCGACGCGGACCGGATGGCCGTCGATGTCGCGGGGGATCGGCTCATCCTTCATCCTGGCACCCCTGCTGGGCGTCGCCCTCGGCGCAGGCGAGGAACACCATGCGCCGGTCGACGAGGCCGCGGATGAACTCCTGCACGTCGCCCTCGATCTGCTCGGCGGGGGCGGCGTAGCGTTCGCAGAGTGTCAGGACCACCTCGGCCAGGCTGCGTCGGCCGTCGAGTTCGGACAGGATCGCGTCGCCGACCGGGTCCAGCTGCATGGCCCGTTCCGGCGCCAGCAGCACCCGCATGCCGCGCACCCGGTCGTCATAGAGCCGCACCCCCCGGGGCAGATAGGGCACGCAGCCGCCGCTGATGCGATGCCCGGTCATGAGGCGGCCGCCTGCGCCGGCGCGGCCGCCAGCCCCTCGGCCGGACGCCATGCGCCGGGCGGGATGCGGCCCTCGACATAGCCGTGCCACAGCGCGTCGAGCTGCGCCCAGAGCACATCGGTCTTGAACTCCAGCGCCGCCGCCGCCGCGTCCTGTTTCTCCAGCGTATCGGCGTGGTCGAGGACATAGTTCAGGCCGAACTCCACGTCCTTGGGCGCCTCGGTCAGGCGCTTGCGGAAATAGGAAAGGCTGGTCTCGTCGGCGAAATCGTAATGCTCTAGCAGGCCCTCGATGCGTTCGGCGTGGATCTTGGGGGCGAACATCTCGGTCAGGCTGGCGGCCACGGCGTCGAGCAAGGGCATGTCGCGCACGAAGCGGACATAGGCATCGACGGCGAATCGCGTCGCGGGCATCACGCCGGCGCCGCTCGCGACATAATCCGGGTCCAGCCCCACGGCGCGGGCCAGGGCCAGCCAGCGCCGGATGCCGCCGCCCTCATCGACGCCGCCGTCGTGATCCTCGATGCGGCTGCGCCAGATGCGGCGCATCTGCGGGTCGTCCAGCCGCGACAGGAAGGCCGCGTCCTTCATCGGGATGCGCGACTGGTATTGCCAGCGGTTGATGACCCAGGCCCGCACCTCGTCGGGCGAGCATTGCCCGCCGTGCAGGCGTTTGTGGAACGGGTGGCGGTCGTGATAGCGCTCGGCGCCGATGCGGCGCAGGCGTTCGTGGAATTCGGCCCGGCTCTGGGCGCGGTGGTCGGCGATCTTCATGGCACGATCTCCATGCCGTCGCGGCCGACCTGCCAGCCCGCCGCCTCGGCAGCGGCGCGTTCGGGGCTGGAGGGATCGACCAGCGGGTTGGAATTGTTCAGATGCACATAGATGCGGGCGCGCAGCGGCACGTCGCGCAGCGCGTCCAGGCTGCCCTCGGGCCCCGAGACCGAGACATGGCCCATGCGACGGCCGGTCTTGCGGCCCAGCCCCTCGCGCAGCATCTCGTCATCGCTCCACAGCGTGCCGTCGAACAGCAGCGCGTCCGCACCCGCGATTCGCTCGCGCAGCCAGCCGGGCACCGAGGCGCAGCCGGGAATGTAGAACACCCGCCGGCCGTTCGCGGACAGCTCGACCCCCACGGTCTGCTCGCCCATCAGGCCGGTGTCGACCTCGTCCCCTTCCAGGTAAAGCGGCACCTTGCCCGGCACGGCGAACAGCGTCGCCATCAGCCCCGGCGTCAGCTGGAAGGGCTGGTCCAGCGCCAGGTCGCGGCGCGTCACCACCTGCGGGTCCAGCGCCGCAAGCATGGGATTGGCGGCCAGCACCGCATGGATGGCGGGCGTGGCGTAAAGGTCGAAGGGCTGGCCCTCGCGCAGGGTCAGAAGGCCGGCCACGTGGTCGATGTCGCCATTCGTCAGCAACACCGAGCGGATGGGCGAGCCGCGCAGCCGCTGCGGCCGCAGGTGGACCGAGGCGGCAAGCTGCTGGCGCAGGTCGGGCGAGGCGTTGATCAGCGCCCAGTCACGGCCGTTGGCCGAGATGGCGATGCCGCTCTGGCTCATCGCCGGGATGCGGCCGTCGCGTGCGGCATCGCAATTGCGGCAGCCACAATTCCATTGCGGCAGGCCGCCGCCGGCGCCGCTGCCAAGGATCACGATACGCATGTTTGCCTCTTCCGGCAGACCCGGCCGCCCGTTTACCCAGGCAGCCGGGCCCGGAAATCGCCGGGTCAGGTCAGAACAGAACCGGCTCGTCCTCGGCCGGGGCATACATGTTGATTTCCATGCCGCAGGCGATTTCCGTCAGCGCGGGTTTGGTCCAGGCCATATAGATCTCCTCCTCCAGGTCGCCGCATGTCGCGGTCCCTTGAATGCTAGGCCGGTCCGCCGGCCAGTCAACGCGCCAAAGGTCGTAGATGACCGCGCCCGCCCCGCGGTGCTAGGCTGCGCGCGAAAGGATGCGGGCCATGTTTCACCTGATCCTCAGCGCCTGCCTGGCGGCGCAGCCGGGGGTATGCGAGGGCCGGCTTCTGCCGGCGGGCGACGCGCCCGCGCGCGAGGCCTGCGAAGCGGGCGCGGCGGCGATCGCGCGCGACTGGCTGGCACGCCATCCCGACCTGACCCCGGGCGAAGGCGGCACCCGCTGCGTCGAGACGGCCGAGCTGCCGGCGCTGTCCATGCAGGAAATCGCCGCCGGCGTGCATCTGCACCAGGGCGCCATGGACCAGCTTTCGCCGCAGAACCGCGGCCGGATCGCCAATTCCGGCTTCATCGTCGGCGACACGGTGGCGGTCATCGACAGCGGCGGCAGCCGGGCCGAGGGCGAGGCGCTTTACGCCGCGATCCGCCAGGTCACCGACCTGCCCGTCAGCCACCTGATCCTGACCCACATGCACCCCGACCACATCCTGGGCGCCGAGGTCTTTGCCGAGGCCGGCGCCACCGTTGTCGCCGACGCCCGCCTGCCGCAGGCGGTGGCGCTGCGGGCCGAGGCCTGGGTGATCTCGGTGCCGCGCCAGATCGGGGCGGGGAACTTCGCCGGCACCCGCATCGCCGCCGTCGATCATCCGGTGACGGCCCCCGAAACGATCTCGCTGGGCGGGCGCGACTTGCGGCTGGTGCCGGTGCCGCCCGCCCATACCGACAGCGACCTGACCGTGCTGGATCAGGACAGCGGCACGCTGTTCGCGGGCGATCTGGTGTTCCTGGGGCTGACGCCCTCGCTCGACGGCTCGCTGGCGGGCTGGCTGGGCTGGCTGGACACACCGCCCGACCCGGCCCCCGCGCGCATCGTGCCCGGCCATGGCCCCGTGACCGAGCTGTGGGAGGACGCCACCGCGCCCGAGCGGCAATACCTGACCGCGCTGCGCGACGCCGCGCGGCAGGCGATTGGCCGCGGGCTGGCGCTGTCCGCCGCGATTCCCGCCATCGTGCAGGCGATGCGGCCGTTCTCGGAAGGCTGGGCCGATTTCCAGGCCGTCACCGCGCGCAATGCCGCCACGGCCTTCGCCGAGCTGGAATGGGAATAGATTGCCTCGCCCGCGCCCCGATGCCACAACTATGCCGAGCGCATCGGGAGGAAGGTCATGGCACCTCGGCACGGTTTCATCGCGGCGGCCCTGGCCGCCCTGCTGCTGGTCGGAAATGCACAGGCTGAAGAGGCACCGGTGCCCGAGCGGCGGCTGTCGCTGCAGGCCGACACCGACCTGCCCGGCGGCGACCTGGGCCCGATCTTCGACACCACGCTGCAAGCCTGCGTGCAGGCCTGCGTCGCGAACGACGCCTGCACCGCGCTGACCTATAACGAACGCGCCCGCGCCTGTTTTCCCAAGGGCGAAGGCACCGGCGCCGCCGCGGGATTCGTCGGCGCGATCTCGGGCCATGTCGTGACGCTGGACAGCGAAGCGCGGCTGCGCGCGCAGTCTCGCGCCGCCGCCGCCCCCTTCATCGCGCCGCAGGACCTGAGCCAGGCGCAGGCGCAGGCGCGCTCGTTCCCGGCGCTGCACCCGCCGATGGCCGACTATCCGCAGGGCAGCGCGCAAGCGGCCGAGAGCGGCGGCGACCTGGCGCTGGCCGCCCGCATCACCGCCTCCGAGGCCGCGCGCTATGACCGGGCCGAGGACTGGACCAATCTCGCGCGGCTGACGCTCTATACCGGCGACCAGAACGACAGCGACGCCTCGAACGCGGTCGCCGCGATGGCGATCAACGGCTATCTGCGCGCGGGCCAGGATGCCATCGCCGGCCGCGCGCTGTCCTGGCTGGCCATGGCCTGGGAACGCCAGGGCCGGGGCCGCGATGCGCTGGCGGCGCTGCGGCTGGCGGCGAAACTGTCGCCCGCCGACAGCGAGATCGCCTCGGCGCTGGAGGAATCCGAGGCGCGCAACGGGTTCCGCGTCACCGACACCCAGGTCGAATCCGAAGGCAAGACGCCGCGCTTCTGCGCCGTCATGTCGCGCGCGCTGTCCACCAGCACCGATTACGCGCCCTTCCTGCGCCTGCCCGGCCGCGACCTGACGGTCGAGGCCAATGACGACCGGCTTTGCGTCGCCGGGCTGACCCATGGCCAGGAGGTCGAGCTGACGTTGCGCACCGGCCTGCCCTCGGCCGATGGCGAGGTGCTGGCCCGCGACGTGACGCTGAAGGGCTATGTCCGCGACCGCAGCCCCGAGGTCCGCTTCCCCGGCCGCGCCTATGTGCTGCCCGCCTCGGGCGACCAGCGGCTGTCGATGGTCACGGTCAATGCCGATGTCGTCGACCTGCGCCTGCTGCGCATCTCGGACCGCAACCTGATCCGCGCCATGGCCGAGGACATGTTCGCGACGCCGCTCGACAGCTGGCAGAGCAACTATTTCAGCGACAGCATGGCGCGCGAGATCTGGAAGGGCACGGCCACGGTCGCCAAGCCCGTGGGCCAGGACGGCCTGAACCGGGAACTGACCACCAGCCTCGCCATCCCGGCCGAGGCCGGCCCGCTGGAGCCCGGCATCTATATCGTCGAGGCCGGCGTCGCGACCGAGAACGCCTCGGACAGCGGGCTGGCGACGCAATGGTTCGTGATCTCGGATTTCGGGATTTCCACCTTCAGCGGCACCGACGGGCTGACCGTGGCGGTGCGCAGCCTGAACGACACCGCGCCCAAGGTCGGGGCCGAAGTGGCGCTGGTCAGCCGCTCGAACGACGTGCTGGCCAAGGCTGCGACCGACGACCAGGGCATCGCGCATTTCGCCCCGGGCCTGGCGCTTGGCAGGGACGGCGCGGCGCCGGCGCTGGTCACCGTCACCGACTGGCAAGGCGAGGGCGCCGCGCGCGCGCCGCGCGACATGGCCTTCCTGTCGCTGTCGGATCCCGAATTCGACCTGTCGGATCGCGGCGTCGAGGGCCAGCCTCCGGCGCCGCCGATCGACCTGTTCCTGACCACCGACCGCGGCGCCTATCGCGTCGGCGAGACGGTGAACGCCACCGTGCTGGCTCGCGACGCCGAATCGCGCGCCTTGCCGGACCTGCCGCTGACCGCGGTGATCCTGCGCCCCGACGGGGTGGAACAGACCCGGATGCCGGCGACCCCCGCCGGCGCCGGCGGCAGCGTGGTCGCCTGGGCCATCCCCGGCAACGCCCCGCGCGGCACCTGGCGGCTGGAGCTGCGCACCGAGGCCGACGGCCCGGCCCTGGCCACGGCCCGCCTGCTGGTCGAGGATTTCCTGCCCGAACGCATCGACTTCACCCCGAAACTGCCCGAAGGCCCGGCCCGCGCCGGCGGCGAGCTGGCGCTGAGCCTGAACGCGCATTGGCTGTTCGGCGCGCCGGCCGCGAACCTGCCGGTCGAGGGCAGCCTGCGCCTGTCCCCGACCCGCGCGCTGGCCGGGTTCGACGGCTATGTCTTCGGACGCGAGGATGACACCTCGCCCGTCACGGACAGCCTGCCGCCCGGCCAGACCGATGCGCAGGGTCATTACCAGGCGCAGATCACCCTGCCCCCCGCCACCGAGCTGGGCCCGCGCCCGTTTGAGGCCGAGGTGGTGCTGGACATCCGCGAAGGCGCCGGCCGCCCGGTCGAGCGCGTGGAATCCCGCGTGGTCATGCCCGAGGCGCCGGTGATCGGCATCAAGCCGCTGTTCGAGAGCGACACCGTGGCCGAAGGCGCGGAGGCGCGTTTCGCGCTGCTCGCCGTTGGCCCGGACCTGAAGCCGGCCGCCGCCCCGGTGCGCTGGGTGCTGAACCGCATCGACACCGATTACCAATGGTATTCGCTGGGCGGGCAATGGAACTGGGAGGCGATCACCACCCGCACCCGCGTCGATGAAGGCGTGGCCGAGCCGGGCGAGGCCCCGGCCGAGATCGCCGGTGCCGTCGAATGGGGTCAGTACGAGTTGGTCGCCGAGCCGGCATCTGGCCAGGGCGGGCAAAGCTCGACGCAATTCTATGCCGGCTGGGGCGCGGTGGCGAATGCCGGCACGCAGACGCCGGACCGCTTGCAGGTGGTGCTGGACAAACCCGCCTATCGCAGCGGCGACACCGCCCGGGTCAAGGTTCAGGCGCTGGCCGACGGGCTGGGCCTGGTCTCGGTGCTGTCGAACCGGCTGGTGTCCATGCAGACCGTGGCGTTGAAGGCCGGCGAGAACAGCCTGGACCTGCCGGTGACGGACGCCTGGGGCGCCGGGGTCTATGTCACCGTCAGCGCCATCCGTCCGCTGGGCGAGGCCAAGGCCGAACGCACCCCGGTGCGGGCGCTGGGCCTCGCCCATGCCGCCGTCGATCCGGGCGAGCGCAAGCTGGCCGCCAGCATCGCGGCGCCCTCCGAGACCCGCCCGCGCGGCGTGATCCCGGTCACGCTGAAGGTCGATGGCGCGGCGGGCGAGACGGTGCAGGCCACCATCGCCGCCGTCGACCAGGGCATCCTGAACCTGACCGGCTTCCAGCCGCCGAACCCTTCCGACCATTACTTCGGCCAGCGCCGGCTGGGGGTGGGGCTGCGCGACCTTTATGGCCGGCTGATCCTGTCCAGCGGCGCCCCGGACGGCGCGCTGCGGACCGGCGGCGACGCGATGCAGGCCACGGCCGAGGCGCCGCCGCCGACCGAAAAGCTGATGAGCTGGTTCTCGGGGCCGGTGACGGTGGCTGCGGACGGCACCGCGACCGTCGAGGTGCCGGTGGGCGACTTCAACGGCGAGGTGCG
This sequence comes from Paracoccus sp. DMF, assembly GCF_004407025.1. Classification (NCBI taxonomy): domain Bacteria; kingdom Pseudomonadati; phylum Pseudomonadota; class Alphaproteobacteria; order Rhodobacterales; family Paracoccaceae; genus Paracoccus; species Paracoccus sp. DMF. Next base: position 86,158 of record NZ_SOKV02000009.1, on the reverse strand, counting down.
GGTCATGGCCGTAGTCTGGTCCGACAAGGGCGTGGGCCAGGCCGATGCAAGCGTGCTGGTGCGCGACCCGGTGGTGATGACCGTGACCGCGCCGGCCTTCCTTGCGCCGGGCGACCAGGCGCAGGTCGGGCTGCGGCTGACCCATGCCTCGGGGCCCGCGGGCGAGGTCAGGCTGGCGGTCGAGCAGGTCGGCGGCGCCGCGCCGCTGACCACGACCCTGGCCCAGGACAGCGTGACCCTGGCCGAGAAGGCCGAGGCGCAGGTCCAGATGCCGGTCACGGCCGGCGAGGCCCTGGGCCATGCCAATCTGCGCCTGACCCTGACCACGCCCGACGGCCAGGCGCTGACCAAGGACATCACCATCCCCGTGGCGCTGAACGAGGCCGACATCCAGCGCCCGGACCGCATCCTGGTCGAGCCGGGGCAGAGCATCGCCGTGCCGCCGACGCTGACCGAAGGCATGCTGCCCGGCGCGCTGCTGGCGGCGGCGGTCGGGCCCTATGCGCGGCTGGACGTGGCGGGCGCGCTGGCGCGGCTCTCGCGCTATCCCTATGGCTGCACCGAGCAGCTGACCTCGGGGGCGATGCCGCTGCTGTATCTGCCGAGCCTTGCCGCGCTGGAAGGCGTGGACGGCGGCGACACCGGCGAGCAGGTGCAGAAGGCGATCACCCAGATCCTGACCCGGCAGGGCAGCAATGGCGGCTTCGGCCTGTGGTCTGCCGATTCGGGCGACCTGTGGCTGGAAGCCTATGTCACCGACTTCCTGTCGCGCGCCCGCGCGGCGGGCTACCAGGTGCCGGACACCGGCTTCCGGCTGGCGGTGGACAACCTGAGGAACCGCGCCAATTACGCCACCGAACCCGGCGCCGCCTCGGCCGAGGAGAACGCCGCGCTGGCCTATGCGCTGGCGGTGCTGGCGCGCGAGCGGGCGGCGACGGTGGGCGATCTGCGCTATTACGCCGATACGGCGGCGGGGTCGTTCTCGACCCCGATGGCTGCGGCGAATCTGGGCGCGGCGCTGGCCTCATACGGCGACCAGGGGCGGGCCGACCGCATGTTCACCCAGGCGCGGAACCTTCTGAACCTGGGCGCGCCCGAGCCGCAGGTCTTCCGCGCCGACTATGGCACGCGGCTGCGCGACGCGACGGCGGTGCTGGCCCTGGCGGCCGAGGCGAAAAGCCGGGCGGTGGATGCGACCGACCTGACCAGCCGCATTGCGGAGCAGATTCAGCGGGCCGAGGAGGACGGCCGCAGCCTGTCCACGCAGGAATCGCTCTGGACGGTGATGGCGGCGCAGGCGCTGGCGCAATCGGTGCCGCCGGCGGCGCTGAACGGCGTGGCGCTGACCCAGCCGATCGCCAGCCTGCCCGATGCCGACGCGAGCCTGGCCAACAACGGCGAGCAGGCGCTGGAGGTGACGCTGACCGCCACCGGCAAGCCCCGCGGCCAGGTGGCGGCGGGCGGCAAGGGCTACAGCATCTCCCGGCGCTATTACAGCATGGAGGGCGAGGCGCTGGACCCTGCCAGCGTCAGCCAGGGCACGCGCATGGTGGTCGAGCTGGAAATCGCGCCGCAATCCGAGGGCGGCGGCCGGCTGGTCATCGCCGATCCGCTGCCGGCGGGATGGGAGATCGACAACCCGAACCTGCTGCGGGCGGGCGATGTCTCGGCGCTGGACTGGCTGGAGGGCGAGAGTTCGGCCGAGATGACCGAGTTCCGCGCCGACCGGTTCGCGGCGGCGCTGACCTGGACCTCGTCCGAGCGCTTCCGGCTGGCCTATATCGTCCGCGCGGTGACGCCCGGGCAGTTCCGCCACCCGGCCGCCAGCGTCGAGGACATGTATCGCCCCGAATTCCGCGCCTGGAGCGACGGCGGCAGCGTGACCGTCACGCCCTGAGGACGGCGCGGCGGCGGTGGCGCCGTCGCGTGGGTATTTGGGGAGCAAAGAAGACCGGGCGGGGCGACCGGCGCGGCCTGGCGTCGCGCCGGGAAAGCATTGCTTGCCGGATGGCCATCCGCGCGCAATAATCCCGCGACCGACAGGGAAGGGAGGAGACCTTGCCCGAACGCCATGAGGATCGCGTCGCCACGGCCTCGCAATCGCCGGGGGCGGTGACGCGGCTGGCCGCCAGCTGGCGCCGCTCGATGGTCAAGCACGGGTTGGACCCGGCCCGCCCGCCGCAGCTGCGCCGCCTGACCGCGCGCGAACTGGCCGAGCGCCGCGGGCGGCTGGACGAATTCATCGCCGTGGCCCGGCCGCAGCTGGACCAGCTGTTCCAGCTGGTCTGCCCGACCGGCTGCAACGTGCTGCTGACCGATGCCACCGGCATCGTGCTGGAACAGCGCGCCAATGCCGCCGATGCCGGGGTGTTCCGCGACTGGGGGCTGTGCGCCGGCACCGACTGGTCGGAACAGGCCGAGGGCACCAATGGCATCGGCACCTGCCTGGCCGAGGGCCGCCAGGTCACCATCCACCGCGACGAGCATTTCTATACCCGCAACACCGGCCTGTCCTGCATGGACGCGCCGATCTGGGGCCCGGACGGGCGGCTGATCGCGGCGCTGGACGTGAGTTCGGCGCGCTCGGACCATACCGAGCGCTGGAACGCGCTGATCGCGGCGCAGGTCGCCCATAGCGCGCGCGCCATCGAGGCCGCCTTCTTCCGCGTCAGCTTCCCCGGCGCGCGCATCATCGCCGCCCAGGCCGAGGGGGCCGAGGATGCGACGCTGCTCATTGCCGTGGACAAGGACGACCTGGCCATCGGCGCCAACCGCGCCGCCCGCCGCGCCTTTGGCCTGGAGCGCGAGGGCCGGCTGCGGCCGCGGCCGGCCTCGGACCTGCTGGGCCGCGACGACGAGGCCACCGGCTTCGAGAAGGCCGAGCGCGCCGCGGTGATTCGCGCCCTGGCGCGGGCCGAGGGCAATGTCTCGGCCGCCGCGCGCGCGCTGGGGGTCGGGCGCGCGACGCTCTATCGCCGCATGCAGCGGCTGGGGATCTCGGAAAATCCGGGGCGACTGTCTCGGCCCTGAAACACATTCGGCGGAGGGCCGCGGCTGCGGCGTTGATTTGCGGGGCGCGACGGCCCACTCTTCTGGACGAACCGGCTGGAGGAGCCGGGTTGACAGGAGGAAACGATGCCGAACGACCAGACGCATGACTTCAAGGGCGTGAACGTCCTGCCCTTCGCCAAGCGCTATGACAACTATATCGGCGGCACCTGGGTCGCGCCGAAATCCGGCAAGTATTTCACCAACACCACGCCCATCACCGGCGCCGAGATCGGCGAGATCGCCCGCTCGAACGCCGACGACATCGAGGCGGCGCTGGATGCCGCCCATGCCGCCAAGGACAAATGGGGCCATACCGCCCCGGCCGAACGCAGCAACATCCTGCTGCGCATCGCCGACCGCATGGAGCAGAACCTGGAGCTGCTCGCCACCGCCGAGACCTGGGACAACGGCAAGCCGATCCGCGAGACCATGGCCGCCGACGTGCCGCTGGCCATCGACCATTTCCGCTATTTCGCCGGCGTGCTGCGCAGCCAGGAAGGCACGCTGTCGGAAATCGACAGCGACACCGTGGCCTATCACTTCCACGAGCCGCTGGGCGTCGTGGGCCAGATCATCCCCTGGAACTTTCCGCTGCTGATGGCCTGCTGGAAGCTGGCGCCGGCGCTGGCCGCCGGCAACTGCGTGGTGCTGAAACCCGCCGAACAGACCCCGGCCAGCATCATGGTCTGGATCAACCTGATCGGCGACCTGCTGCCGCCGGGCGTGTTGAACATCGTCAACGGTTTCGGGCTTGAGGCCGGCAAGCCGCTGGCCTCGAACCCGCGCATCGCCAAGATCGCCTTTACCGGCGAGACCTCGACCGGCCGGCTGATCATGCAATACGCGGCCGAGAACCTGATCCCGGTGACGCTGGAGCTGGGCGGCAAGTCGCCCAATATCTTCTTTGCCGATGTGGCGCGTGAAGACGACGATTTCTTCGACAAGGCGCTGGAAGGTTTCGCCATGTTCGCGCTGAACCAGGGCGAGATCTGCACCTGCCCGTCGCGCGTGTTGATCCAGGAATCGATCTATGACCGGTTCATGGAACGCGCCGTCAAGCGCGTGCAGGCGATCAAGCAGGGCGACCCGCGCGATGCCGCGACCATGATCGGCGCGCAGGCCTCGAGCGAGCAGAAGGAAAAGATCCTGTCCTATCTGGACATCGGCCGCAAGGAAGGCGCCGAGGTGCTGACCGGTGGCGCTGCCGCCGATCTGGGCGGCGAGCTGTCGGGCGGGTTCTACATCCAGCCGACCATCTTCCGCGGCCATAACAAGATGCGGATCTTCCAGGAGGAAATCTTTGGCCCGGTCGTCTCGGTGACCACCTTCAAGGACGAGGCCGAGGCGCTGTCGATTGCCAATGACACGCTTTACGGGCTTGGCTCGGGCGTGTGGTCGCGCGATGCCAATACCTGCTTCCGCATGGGGCGCGGCATCAAGGCCGGCCGGGTCTGGACCAACTGCTATCACGCCTATCCGGCCCATGCGGCATTCGGCGGCTACAAGCAGTCGGGCATCGGCCGCGAGACGCACAAGATGATGCTGGACCACTACCAGCAGACCAAGAACATGCTGGTCAGCTACTCGCCGAAGAAGCTGGGCTTCTTCTAAGGCAGCCGGGTACCAGCCTGACAGGGCGCGCGCCGAGGTCGCGCGCGCCCGCTTCCTCCCCACCCTTCCCAAAAGTCATTTCAAGGAGACCTTCATGGCCAAAACCATGAAAGCCGCCGTCGTGCGCGAATTCGGCAAGCCCCTGACCATCGACGAGGTGCCGATCCCCGAACCGGGTCCCGGCATGATCCAGGTCAAGATCGCGGCCTCGGGCGTGTGCCACACCGACCTGCATGCCGCCGAGGGCGACTGGCCGGTCAAGCCCAATCCGCCCTTCATTCCGGGGCATGAGGGCGTCGGTTACGTCTCGGCCGTGGGCGCCGGCGTGCGCCATGTCAAAGAGGGCGACCGCGTCGGCGTGCCGTGGCTTTACACCGCCTGCGGCTATTGCCGGCATTGCCTGGGCGGCTGGGAAACGCTGTGCGAAAGCCAGCAGAACACCGGCTATTCGGTGAACGGCGGCTTTGCCGATTATGTCGTGGCCGATCCGAATTATGTCGGCCACCTGCCCAAAAGCGTGGATTTCCTGGAAATCGCCCCGGTGCTCTGTGCGGGCGTCACGGTCTATAAAGGGCTGAAGGTCACGGATACCAAGCCGGGCGACTGGGTGGTGATTTCCGGCATCGGCGGGCTGGGTCACATGGCGGTGCAATATGCCAAGGCCATGGGGCTGAACGTCGCCGCCGTGGACATCGACGATGCCAAGCTGGAACTGGCGCGCAAGCTGGGCGCGACGCTGACCGTGAACGCGGCGACCGACCCCGATCCGGCCGGCACCATCCGGCGCCAGACCGACGGCGGCGCGCGCGGCGCGCTGGTCACCGCCGTCGGCCGCAAGGCGTTCGAGCAGGCCATCGGCATGGTCGGGCGCGGCGGCACGGTGGCGCTGAACGGGCTGCCGCCGGGCGACTTCCCGCTGGACATCTTCGGCATGGTGCTGAACGGTATCACGGTGCGCGGCTCGATCGTGGGCACCCGGCTGGACCTGCAGGAATCGCTGGACTTCGCCGCCGAAGGCAAGGTCAAGGCGACCATCCAGACCGCCCGGCTGGAAGACATCAACGACATCTTCGCGCAGATGCACAAGGGCCAGATCGAGGGCCGCATGGTGCTGGACATGACCGCCTAGAAAGGACGCGAGCCGATGGACAAGGAACTGGACCAGGTCGAGGCGACCCCGGCGGCGCTGGAGCTTCTGGCGGAGATCGTGGCCGAACACGGCCCGGTCCTGTTCCACCAGTCCGGCGGCTGCTGCGACGGCTCGTCGCCCATGTGCTACCCGCAGGGCGAATTCCGCATCGGCAGCCGCGACGTGAAACTGGGCGAGATCGGGGGCTTTCCCTTTTACATCTCGGCCAGCCAATACGAGACATGGAAGCACACCATCCTGACCATTGATGTCGTCCCGGGCCGGGGCGGCATGTTCAGCCTGGACAACGGGCGCGAGAAACGCTTTCTCGTGCGGTCGGACATCTGCCGCGTCTGACCGCGCGGGCGCGGGCGCACGGGCCTCCCCCAAGATTTCCGTGCGCCCCCGTCCCCCTTTTCGCCTTTCAGGCGCGGATTTGGCGCGCCTCGTCGATCAGCATGATCGGGATGCCGTCGCGGATCGGAAAGGCCAGCCCCGCCGCCTCCGAGATCAGCTCCTGCGCCGCCGCGTCATAGCGCAGCCCGGCATGGGTGACGGGGCAGACCAGCGCCTCGAGCATGTGGCGGTCGAAGCCGCGTTCGGTCGTGGTGTCTTCGCTCACTGGATCGTCTCCTCGTTGTCGCCGCCGTGCAGGGCATATTCCAGCAACCCGTCCAGCAGCTGGCGGCGCCCGGCCAGGGTCTGGCATTCCAGCAGGGCCTGCTTTTCCTCGGGCGCCAGCGGCAGCAGCATCGCCATGGAATTCACCAGCGTCTCGTCATCGGTCGCCTCGGCGGATTCCCAGTCGGTGGACAGGCCGCGCTGCTCCATATAGCGGCCCAGCCGGGCCATGAATTCGGCGCGGTGAAAGCCCGGGTCCTGCTCCGGCTCGGGGCTGAGATCCGAGGCATAGTCCGCCCAGTCCACCTGCCCGCGCAGATAGGGGGTGAAGCCCGGCCGCAGCTCGATCAGCCGGAAGCGCGAGATCGCCTTCAGCGAGATCATCAGCCGGCCGTCATCCAGTTCGGAAAAGGCGACGATGCGCCCGGCGCAGCCGACCTGCGCCAAGGCGTCGAGCCCGGCCGCCGCCGGCTGGATCATGCCGATCAGCCGCGAGGGCGTCTTCAGCACGTCCTCGACCATCTGCAGATAGCGCGGCTCGAAGATCTGCAACGGCAGCCGGGTGCGCGGCATCAGCACCGCACCGGGCAGCGGGAACAGCGCGATGACCTCGTTCAGGCCGATGCCGCGCGACATGTCAGGCGAAGATCAGCGAGGACAGCCGGCGCCGGCCCTTCTGCGCCAGCGGATCGGTAGGCTTCAGCGCATCGAAGATGGTCAGCAGCTGCGCCTTGGCGGCGCCGTCGTTCCAGTCGCGGTCGCGGCGGAAGGCGTCCAGAAGCTGGTCGATGGCCTCCTCGACCTGGCCGGCGGCATGCAGCGCGGTGGCATAGTCCAGCCGCGCCTGCTGGTCGGCGGGATCGGCCTCGACCTTGGCGCGCAGCTCGTCCAGCGGGCCGGCATTGGCGGCCTGCCGGGCCAGCTGCAATTGCGCGCGGGCGGCCTCGACGGGGGCGGCGCCGGCAATGGCGGCGGGCACCCGGGCCAGCTCCTGCTCGGCCCGGGCGGTGTCGCCCGCCGCCACCAGGGCGCGGATCAGCCCGCCCCAGGCCACGGCATTCTCGGGCTCTTCCTCGGCGATGGCGGCAAAGGTCTCGGCCGCGTCCTCGGCGGCGCCCTCGGTCAGCATGGCCTCGGCCGCGTCCAGCGCCTCGGCCAGCCCGCCGTCGTCGCCGCCCATCGCGGCCAGCTTGTCGACGAATTGCTTGACCTGGCTCTGCGGCACCGCGCCCTGGAAGGCGTCGACCGGCTGGCCCTGGAAGAAGGCATAGACCGTCGGGATCGACTGCACGCGCAGCTGGCCGGCGATCATCTGGTTCTCGTCCACATTGACCTTGGCCATGCGGACGCGGCCCTTGTGGCGGGCGACCTCGGCCTCCAGCTGCGGGCCAAGCGTCTTGCAGGGGCCGCACCAGGGCGCCCAGAAATCGACGATGACCGGCACCGTCATCGAGGCGTCGATGACATCGGCCATGAAGGTCGCCTCGGTCACGTCCTTGATGATGTCGGCGGGGGCTTTGTCGGCGGGGGCTTGGCCAAGCTCGAGCATCGGGGTTCCTCTTGCGAATGGGTTGCCTTCTAGATGGAGCAGCGACCGGGGCGATGCAAGCCGCCTCGCAGCCGCAGCCCCGCGGCTAGAGGTCGAAGCGCGCCAGCACCGGGACGTGGTCGCTGGGCTGTTCCCAGCCGCGCACCGGGCGCAGGATGCGGCTGCCATGGCCGGCATTGGCGATGTCCGGCGTCGCCCAGATGTGATCCAGCCTCCGGCCCTTGTCGGCGGCATCCCAGTCGCGGGCGCGATAGCTCCACCAGCTGAAAAGCCGGCCGTCGGGAATGTCCTTGCGGGTGATGTCGACCCATTTTCCGGCATCCTGGGCCGCGCCCAGATGCTCGACCTCGACCGGCGTATGGCTGACGATCTTCAAGAGCGCCTTGTGATTCCAGACGTCATCCTCGCGCGGGGCGACGTTCAGGTCGCCCACCATGATGGCGCGGGCGGGGGCGTCGGCATGGAAGGCGTCGCGCATCTCGGTCAGGAAATCCAGCTTCTGGCCGAACTTCAGGTTCTGCTCGCGGTCGGGAATGTCGCCGCCCGCCGGCACGTAGAAATTGTGGATGGTCACGCCACTCTCCAGCCGCGCGGCGACATGGCGGGCATGGCCGAGGCTGGCATAGTCGCGGTCGCCGGCATCCTCGATCGGCAGCTTCGACAGGATCGCGACGCCGTTATAGCCCTTTTGCCCACGCGCGACGATGTGGCGATAGCCCAGGGCGTGGAACCCTTCCAGCGGGATCTTCTCGACCGGACTCTTGATCTCCTGCAGGCACAGGATGTCGGGCGCCTCCTCGGTCAGAAGCCGCGTCACCAGCGCCTCGCGCAGACGGACGGAGTTGATGTTCCAGGTGGCGATGGTGAACATGGGCGGCTCCTTTTTCGCGGGCGGAGCCTAGGCGGCACGGCCCGGCTTGTCCACCACGCCCGGCGCCGGGGGTTTCACACCCCCGGAACCCCCGTGGGATATTTCGACAAGAAAGAACATTGCCAAAAGCCGCTTCTTTCTTGGACAAATATCCTCTGGGGGTCCGGGGGGCGAAGCGCCCCCGGCTGCGGCGCGGCAAAGATAAACCCGGCCGCCTGTGCGGGGGCCGGGTGATCGTGGCCGCATCCACCGGCCACTGGGCTTCGCAGGCAGAACCCGAAGCGGCGCGTCCGGTTCCGCCGCTTAGCCTTTATCAAGCCACCAGGCGATAGCCGCCCGATTCCGTCACCAGCAGCCGCGCGTTCGACGGATCGGGCTCGATCTTCTGGCGCAGGCGGTAGATGTGGGTTTCCAGCGTGTGAGTCGTCACGCCGGCATTGTAGCCCCAGACCTCGTGCAGCAGCACATCGCGCGGCACCACGCCGTCCTGGGCGCGATACAGGAACTTCAGGATGTTGGTTTCCTTTTCCGTCAGCCGGATCTTGCGATCCTTGCCGTCGATCAGCATCTTCATCGCCGGCTTGAACGTATAGGGGCCCAGCTGGAAGATGGCGTCCTCGGACTGTTCATGCGTGCGCAGCTGGGCACGCAGCCGCGCCAGCAGCACCGGGAACTTGAACGGCTTGGTGATATAGTCGTTCGCCCCGGAATCCAGGCCCAGGATGGTGTCGGCGTCGGTATCGTGGCCGGTCAGCATGACGATCGGGCATTTCACGCCCTGCTTGCGCAGCTTCTTGCACAGCTCGCGCCCGTCGGTATCGGGCAGGCCCACGTCCAGCACCACCAGGTCGAAGATCGCGCCCTTGGTCCGTTCCACCGCCTCATGGCCCGAGCCGGCCTCGATCACCTCGAAATCCTCGGTCGCGGTCAATTGCTCGGCCAGGGCCTCGCGCAGGTCGTCCTCGTCGTCGACGAGCAGGATCTTTTTCAGTCCGGCCATTCTTGCCTCCTTTGGCTTTATGGCGGAAAGGTGATGAGGCCTGGGGCGGGCGTCCAGCGCCTTGCAGCAATTCTCACATGGAGTTGTCGGGAATCCGCCCTATGTTTCAGATTGTTTCAACCTTGCGGCTGCCATGACCCTGATCCCGACCCTGACCGAGACCCTGTCGCGCGCCCGCGCCGACCTGCGCATGGGCCTGCCGGTGGTCGTCGGCGACCAGCTGGTCGCCGCGGTCGAGACGCTGCGCCCGGACCGGCTGGCGGCGATGCGCGCGCTCGGCCCCGCCACGCTCGCCATCACCCTGCCCCGGGCCGAGACGCTGAAGGTCCGGGTCTATGACGGCGACCTGGCGCGGATCGCGGTGCCGGGGGATGCCGACCCGGCCTGGCTGCGCGCCGTCGCCGATCCGGCGGGCGACCTGATGACGCCGATGAAGGGCCCGTTCCAAAGCCCGCGCGGCGGCGATACCGCGGCGCATCGCGCCGGCATCGCGCTGGCGAAATCGGCGCAACTGCTGCCCGCGGTGCTGGTCGTGCCGGTGGCGGCCGCGCCCGAGGGGCTGACCCGGCTTTCGCCCGGCCCGGCGCTGGCGCAGATGGCGGCCGAGGCGGCCATGGCGCCGGTCGCCGCGGCCCGGCTGCCGCTGCTCGCGGCCGAGAATTCCAAGCTGCACATCTTCCGCCCCGACAATGGCGAGGCCGAGCATTACGCCGTCGAGATCGGCGCCCCCCCGCGCGAGGCGCCGGTGCTGGCCCGGCTGCATTCGGCCTGTTTCACCGGCGACGTGCTGGGCAGCCTGAAATGCGATTGCGGGCCACAGCTCAATGCCGCGCTGCGAGCCATGGGCCAGAACGGCTCGGGCGTGCTGCTGTATCTGAACCAGGAGGGGCGCGGCATCGGCCTCGCGAACAAGATGCGGGCCTATGCCTTGCAGAACCAGGGCTTCGACACGGTCGAGGCCAACCACCGGCTGGGCTTCGACGATGACGAGCGCGACTTCCGCATCGGCGCCGGCATCCTGCGCGAGATGGGTTTTCAATCGGTGCGGCTGATGACCAACAACCCGCGCAAGGTCGCCATGCTGGAGGGCCACGGCATCCAGGTCGCCGAGCGCGTGCCGCTGGTCACGCCGCGCAACCGCCACAACACCGGTTATCTGGACGTCAAGGCGGCCAAATCGGGGCACCTGCTGTGATCCGGCTGACGCCGCTGGGGCTGTGGGCGCGCGGCCGGGTGCTGCCCTGTTCGGTCGGGCGCGGCGGGCTGACGCGCGCCAAGCGCGAAGGCGACGGCGCGACCCCCGTCGGCCGGCACCGCATCGTCGGGCTGCTCTACCGTCCCGACCGGGTGGCGCGGCCGGGGTCCTGGGCGCGGCCGATCCTGCCCGGCGACCTGTGGTGCGATGCCTCGGGCGATCCGGCCTATAACCAGCCGGTGCGCGCGCCTTTCGCCCCCAGCCACGAGGCGATGCGGCGGGCCGATCCGCTTTACGACATCGTGCTGGTCACCGACTGGAACTTTCCGCAGGCGCGGCCGGGCGCCGGCTCGGCGATTTTCCTGCACCAATGGCGCCGGCCGGGCTTTCCCACCGCCGGCTGCATCGCCATGGCCCGGCGCGACCTGACCTGGCTCGCCTCGGTGGTGCGGCCGGGCGAGCTGCTGGAGGTGCCGGACCTGCCGCGCTGGCCGGCGCGTTGGGCTGGCGCGCGCCACGGGAAAGACTAGATGGACGCCAGATCGACCCGATCCAGGCATTGCCGGATGCGATTTAGCAGAGCCTTCACTGCGGAGGTGTCATCACTGAAAAGACGGAGAAAGTCTGTATTTTTATGCGGCGCCATATCGAAATGATCGCGCGCGATTTCACAGTAAGCCAAGATGTCGCGATGAATCAGAAGATCGACTCTTGAACCCTGCCGCTTGCTTCTGAACAAGCGTCGTTGCAACGGCGCCCAGAGGCTTATTTGAGAGATGCCGGATCTTAGCTCGAGCTCGGGATGATCGGCAAGAAGCAGATCCAACCCCCGTGCTGCCGCCTGCAAAGCCGTATCAGTTCCAACCAGCGAGACGATAGGTGCCAGCCGCTGGAGCGGCTGTCGTGGCGACAGGGCTGGCGCCGCCCGCTGGATGTTCGGCCTGCACTCGCCATTATTCGGCTTTGCCAAATCAAGATCGTCCAAGGCGCTGACACAACGGCCCACGCAACGCCAGACCGAGGACCTGTAGCCCGGATACGCAAGCGTCGGAATGACGAAAAATGGCTTTCCCCCCAGCAACCCCGCTATTGGTTGCGCATCGGCATCGGCCATTGGCGGCATCTCGACGCCCGTGATCCTCCGGAACCTCTTGGCGGCTCCGCTGCCGAAAATTACCATCGCTCGCCAAGGCACATGATTCATGACGGCTTTGAACAGCTCCGTGCCGTTTCGGCGCGCTTCCGGTGAAATCTGGCTATCGAGCGCCGCGCTCGCACAGGTGACATTTGTCTGCATGACCCGCCATCCCGCATCTTCCAGCACCTGGATCGCTCGATCCAAATTCTGGCGGGAGGGTGAAGGCGATGCCACGAAGCGTTGGTAAAGATCGCAGCACGATGTGCCAGCACGATTGAAAAGCGCGTTCATGAGATCGCTCTTTTTCAAGCCACCGGCGGGAAACGATTTTGCCGAACTGGCTCCGACAAGCAAAAGCGTGCAGTCCATGGGGTCGTGCCGCGTGAACCATGGACGCGGAAAGTACCCGTCCACCGTCTCGACAAAGGGGGATATCGCATCCTCAAGAATGCGGTGGCGCTCGTTTGACATCTCAACCTCGGTGCGCAACGCTGTGGCAGCCGAGCATGTCTGGCCGGTTCAGGTCAAGGCCGCGCGTCTTGTCGAAATGCCCTATTAAAGCGCCCCCGTCTGCCACAGCCGCACCTTCAGCCCGCCATGCGCGACATAGGGGCCTGGCTCGCGGAACGGCAGGCCGGTGGCGCGGGCCAGCGGCGCCTCGCTGGTCACCAGGCCGACGCGCCAGCCCTGGAAGCGTGTGCGCAGCACCTCGCCCATCGCCGCGTGCAGGCCGAAAAGCGGCCCCTTGTTGCCGATGCGGGCGCCATAGGGCGGGTTGATGATGACCAGGCCGGGCAGGCCTTCGGGCCGTTGCAGGTCGGCAAAGGCGCAGGTCTCGAACCGGGTCAGGGCGGCGACGCCGGCGCGCTCGGCATTCTCGCGGCTCATGCGGATGGCGCCGGGGTCGCGGTCGCTGCCGTGAAACAGCAGTTCCGGCGCTGTCGGGACGGGCCCGCGCAGGGCGTTGAAACCGGCGGCGTCGAAGCCGGGGAACTGCTGGAAGGCAAAGCCGCGCAGCCGGCCGGGGGCAAGGCCCGACGCGATCTCGGCCGCCTCGATGACGAAGGTGCCGGAGCCGCACATCGGGTCCAGCACCGGCTCGCGCCCGTCGAAGCCGCATTGGCGCAGGAACATCGCCGCCATGGTCTCGCGCATCGGCGCCTTGCCGACAGCCTGCTTGTGGCCGCGCTTGTGCAGGCTTTCGCCCGAGGTATCGAGGCTGAAGGTGCAGAGATCGTCCTCGAGCCGGATCTTCAGAGTGACCGGCGCGTCGTCGGCGACGCTGGCGCCGATGCTGTCGCGGATCGCGGCCTCGACGCGCTGGGTGATGGCGCCGGCGTGATAGATGCGCGACTTGCGGCTGACGGCCTCCAGCCGCAGCGGCACGTGGGGGCGCAGCCAGTCGGCCCAGGGAAAGCGGCGGGCGCGCTTGTCGAGCTGCGCCGGATGCATGGCGCGAAAGGCGCCGATGCGGGCCAGCACCCGCGTCGCGCCGCGCAGGCGCAGGTTGGCGCGCCAGACCTCGGGCCAGCCGCCGGTGAAGGTCACGCCGCCGGGCTGGACCTGCACGTCGAAGCCAAGGGCGCGCGCCTCCTCGGCCAAGGGTTCTTCAAGCCCCGCGGTGGCGACCAGGAAGATCTCCATCCGGGCCGGGTCGGCGGCCAGCGGTGCGGCTTCGGGCGGTGCCGCGACGGGGGCGGGCTTGCGGGCGGCTTTGGTCTGGCGCGGCGTCATCGGGATCCGGGAAGGCGAAAGGCCCCGCATCATGCGCCCTGCCGCCGGCAAAGTCCATCCGGCGGCATTATCGGCGCCACGGCGACGGTGTTCCCCGATTGGCGCCATTTCATGGCTTGCGACCGGCGCCTATCTTGTCGGTCAAGGGATCGAAGGAGATCATCATGGCCACAAGCGACGCCCCCATCCAGATCGGCCAGGTTGCGCTGGTCGTCAACGACCTCGACCGCGTCGGGGATTACTACCAGTCGGTGATCGGGCTCGAGCGTCTCTCGGGCAGCGGCGAGGAGCGGGTGCTGGGTGCCGGCGGCCAGCCGCTGGTCGCGCTGCGCCGCGACAGGGCCGCGCGCCATCGCCCGCGCGAGGCCGGCCTGTTCCACACCGCCTTCCTGCTGCCCGACCGCAAGGTGCTGGGCCGCTGGCTGCGCCATGTCGCGGGCCGGCAGATCGGGCTGGACGGCGCCTCGGATCACCTGGTCAGCGAGGCGCTCTACCTGCGCGACCCCGAAGGCAATGGCATCGAGGTCTATGCCGACCGCCCGCGCAGCACTTGGCAGACCGACGGGCGCGCGGTGCGGATGGACACCATCGCGCTGGACCTGGACGAACTCGCGGCCGCGGCGGATGCGCCCTGGCGCGGAGCGCCCGACGGCAGCGTGATCGGCCATGTCCACCTGCAGGTCGGCAATGTCGCCGAGGCCGAGGCCTTCTACATGAACCGGCTGGGCCTGGATCGCAGCGCGCATCTGTTCGGCGCCAGCTTCTTTGCCAGCGGCGGCTACCACCATCACCTGGCGGGCAATATCTGGAACAGCCGCGGCGCCGGGCTGCGCAGCGCCGATGCCACCGGCTTGGCCGAGGTGGTTCTGGCCGCCGACGCCCCGTCGCTGGCGGCGCTTGGTGCGCGCGATTTCACCGATCCCTGGGGCACCCGGATCCGCGTGGTCGCCAAGGGCTGAGCTCGGCCCGGGGGCTCTGCCCCCGCGCCTCTGCGGCCCCTCGATGGGGCCGCAGAGGCGCTCCCCCGGGATATTTCGACAAGAAAGAAGCAGCCTGGCCAAGAAAAAGGGGCGGCGCGAGAGAGATGCGCCGCCCCAGTCTCACACGCCAAGAGGGAAAACCTGACGATAAAGGTGCAACGCCCGTCGCTGGCTTCGGGTTCATCACGATTGCGCGACGCCGCCGACCCGCGGTTTCCCTTGCTTTGGCGGGGCAAAAGCGCAAGCCTGCGCCAAATCCCGCCGCAAGGAGACCGACGATGAACACGCAACCGACCGACCTGAGGATGATGCTGAAGGACCCCTCGCTGCTGGAAACGCGGGCCTATGTGGCGGGCGAATGGATCGAAGCCGACGACGGCAAGACCTTTGCGGTGGTGAACCCGGCGCGCGGCGACGTCATCGCCGAGGTGGCGGACCTGTCCCGCGCCGAGGTCGCCCGCGCCATCTCGGCCGCCGCCGCGGCCATGAAAGACTGGGCCGCCCGCACCGCCAAGGAACGCGCCCAGATCATGCGCAAATGGTTCGACCTGATGATGGCGAACCAGGACGACCTGGGCCGCATCCTGACCGCCGAACAGGGCAAGCCCCTGCCCGAGGCCAAGGGCGAGATCGCCTATGGCGCCAGCTTCATCGAATGGTTCGGCGAGGAGGCCAAGCGCATCTATGGCGAGACCATCCCCGGCCACCAGCCCGACAAGCGCCTGACCGTGATCCGCCAGCCGATCGGCGTGGTCGGCTCGATCACGCCCTGGAACTTCCCCAATGCCATGATCACCCGCAAATGCGGCCCGGCCATCGCCGCCGGCTGCGGCTTCGTCGGCCGCCCCGCTGCCGAGACGCCGCTGTCGGCGCTGGCGCTGGCCGTGCTGGCCGAACGCGCCGGGGTGCCCAAGGGGCTGTTCAGCATCGTGACCTCGTCGCGATCCTCGGACATCGGCAAGGAGTTCTGCGAGAACCCGCTGATCCGCAAGCTGACCTTCACCGGCTCGACCGAGGTCGGCCGCATCCTGCTGCGCCAGGCCGCCGACCAGGTGCTGAAATGCTCGATGGAGCTGGGCGGCAACGCGCCCTTCATCGTCTTCGACGACGCCGACCTGGATGCGGCGGTCGAGGGCGCCATGGCCTCGAAATTCCGCAACAACGGCCAGACCTGCGTCTGCGCCAACCGCATCTATGTCCAGGCCGGGGTCTATGACGAATTCGCCAGGCGGCTGGCGGCGACGGTGGACAAGCTGCGCGTCGGCGACGGGCTGGAAGAGGGCGTGACCACCGGCCCGCTGATCAACCGCGACGCCGTCGAGAAGGTCGAGGAGCATATCGAGGACGCGCTGGCCGGCGGCGCCACCGTGGTCACCGGCGGCAAGCCGATGCAGGGGCTGTTCTTCGAGCCGACCGTGGTGACGGGGATCACCGATTCGATGAAGGTCTCGACCGAGGAAACCTTCGGGCCGCTGGCGCCGCTCTTCCGCTTCGAGACCGAGGCCGAGGCGGTCGAGCGTGCCAATGCCACGATCTTCGGCCTCGCCTCGTATTTCTACGCCCGCGACATCGGCCGCATCACCCGCGTGCAGGAGGCTTTGGAATACGGCATCGTCGGCGTGAACACCGGCATCATCTCGACCGAGGTGGCGCCCTTCGGCGGCGTCAAGCAGTCCGGGCTGGGCCGCGAAGGCTCGCGCCACGGCATCGAGGATTACCTGGAGATGAAATACATCTGCCTGTCGATCTAGCCCGCCGGGCCGCGCGCCTTGCCCTGCAGGTAGAGCCCGCTCATCATCGGGGGCATGCCGGCCATGCCGCCGATGCCGCCCCACCAGACCAGGAAGGCCAGGACACAGCCCAGCCAGAGCGGCTGGGTGGCGCGGGGCGGCGGCAGACCGGCCAGCATGGCCAGGGCTTCGTCGCGCCGGCTGGCGGGGACGATCAGCCGGAACCCGCCCAAGGCGATGCCGGCATGCGGCATCAGGGCGCCGGTATGGCCGTCGCGGATCTCGGCGGGCAGGCCGGCGGCGCGCAGGGCGGCGGCCGCCAGCTGCGCCTCGTGCCAGCGATAGGCATGGGCGATCACCGCCGGCCCGGCCTTATGCCGCGGCACGGCGTCGGGATCAGTTGTCCTCGTCCTCGTCGTCATCCGCCTCGGGCAGGTTGAAGAAGCTGTCGGCGTCCAGATCCTCGGCCTGGGGCTTGTCCTCGTCCTTGCTGAGGCTGAAGTTTTCCAGCCCGGCGATGCTCGAGGGCAGGCGCGGCTCGTCCGACATCGCCAGCGAGGTTTCGGTCGACAGAAGCTTGCGACGCTCGTCATCGGTCATGGCGCCGCCCTCGGCCGCCTTCTTCTTGGCCGCCTTCTGCACGGCGGCGTCCAGCTCCGACTGCCGGCACAGGCCCAGGGCGACCGGGTCGATGGGCTGCATGTTCTGGATGTTCCAATGCGTGCGCTCGCGGATCGAGGCGATGGTCGGCTTGGTGGTGCCGACCAGCTTCGCGATCTGCGCATCGGCCAGTTCCGGGTGGAACTTGACCAGCCACAGGATGGCGTTCGGCCGGTCCTGGCGCTTGGACAGCGGCGTGTAGCGCGGGCCGCGGCGCTTTTCCTCGCCCTCGGCGGCGGGGTTGTGCTTCAGCTTCAGCCGATACAGCGGGTTCTTCTGGCCCTTCTCGATCTCGCCGGCATCGAGCTGGTTCGAGGCGACGGGGTCGAAACCCTTGACGCCCGCCGCCACGTCGCCATCGGCGATGCCCTGCACTTCAAGCTCGTGCATGCCGCAGAAATCGGCGATCTGCTTGAAGCTCAGCGTGGTATTGTCGACCAGCCAGACAGCGGTGGCCTTGGCCATCAGCGGCTTGTTCATGACCTTCTCCTTAACAATATCTCTTCCGGCCGGGGAAAACGGCTTTCGGCGGCTGCCATTCCATTTTCAGGGGGATTGACAGGCTATATAGGGCCAGAACGGGGCGAAATAAAGCCTGAATTTCGTGGCGCAGGCCGGGCGCCGCGACTAGGTTCGGGGCATGAGAACGCTCGCCCTGCTCGCCGCCCTGCTGCTGCCCGGCCCTGGCCATGCCCAGGATGTCGCGGGACGGTTCGACTATTACCTGCTGTCGCTGAGCTGGTCGCCCAGCTGGTGCCAGGCCGAGGGCGAGGCCGAGGGCCAATGCGCGCCGGGACGACGCATCGGCTTCGTGGTCCACGGCCTCTGGCCGCAATATGAGCGCGGCTGGCCGCAGGACTGCCGCAGCGCCGCCCGCGACCCCTCGCAGCGCGAGACCCGCGCCATGGCGGACCTGATGGGTTCGCCCGGGCTGACCTGGTATCAATGGAAGAAGCATGGCCGCTGCGCGGGCTTGGCGGCGAGCGATTATTTCGCCCTGACCCGCGAGGCTGCAAAGACCATCGTCATTCCCGAACCCTTGCGGCGGCTGGGCCGCGACGTGACCCTGCCCGCGACGGTGGTCGAGGACGCCTTCATCGCCGCCAACCCCGGCTTGTCGCGCGACGCGATCACCGTGACCTGCCGCGACCGCGCCTTGCAGGAGGTGCGCATCTGCCTGACCCGCGAGCTCGAGCCCCGCAGCTGCGCCCCGGATGCGCGGCGCGATTGCAGCGGCAGCTTCCTGGTGTCGGCGCCGCGCTGATGGCGATGCCGCTGGCCTCCGGCGGGGATATTTAAACAAGAAAGAAGCCGTTAACCGAATCGTAAGGATTTGTGGGCAATCTGGCCTCACGGTACAGGCGGGGACGCCGATGACCGTCAAGAGAGAAGCCACACCCCGACCCTTTGCTCCGGCGGGCGGGGTGTGTGCTTTTCTTTCTTGCTTAAATATCCCCGCCGGAGGCCAGCCACGACGCAACCGGCGCGATCGGCTCAATCCTCGGCCGAGACCTGCAACAGGATCTTGCCGATATGGCCGTTGCCCTCCATGCGGCGATGGGAATCGACCGCCTCGCGCAGCGGAAAGCTGCTGTCGATCTGCGGCAGCACCACGCCGGCCTCGATCAGCGGCCACAGCCTGTCCTGCAGGTCCCGCGCGATCTGCGCCTTGGCCAGGTCGGATTGCGGTCGCAAGGTCGAGCCGGTCACCTCCAGCCGCCGCGTCATGATCTGGGCGAAGTTGATCTCGGCCTTGGGGCCGGCCAGGAAGGCGATCATCACCAGCCGGCCGTCCTCGGCCAAACACTTGATGTTGCGGGCGATATAGTCGCCGCCCACCATGTCGAGGATCAGGTCCGCGCCCCCGGCCTTGCGCAGCAGGGTGACGAAATCCTCTTCGCGGTAGTTGATGGCGGTGGCGCCCAGCCGGATGCAGGCCGCGCATTTCTCGGCCGAGCCGGCCGTGGCCCAGACCCGCGCGCCCAGGGCACGCGCCACCTGGATCGCCATGGTGCCAATGCCGGACGAGCCGCCGTGGACCAGGAACTTCTCGCCCGGTTGCAGGCGGCCGCGCATGACGACGTTCGACCAGACGGTGAAGGCGGTCTCGGGCAGGGCCGCGGCCTCGCGCAGCGACAGGCCGGCGGGGATCGGCAGGGCGTGCTCGGCCGGGCAGGTCGCGTATTCGGCATAGCCGCCGCCGGGCAGCAGCGCGCAGACCCGGTCGCCCGGCTTCCAGCGCGTCACCCCCTGCCCCACCGCCGCGACGATGCCGGCGCATTCCAGCCCCGGCAGGTCCGAGGCGCCGGGCGGCGGCGCATAGGAGCCGGCGCGTTGCAGCACGTCGGGCCGGTTCACCCCGGCCCAGGCGACCCGGATCAGGATCTGGCCGTGACCCGCCACCGGCACCGGCCGCGTGGCCGGCTTGAGCACCTCGGCCCCGCCCGGAGCGGATATTTCGATCGCCTGCATGACATCGGGAATCACCCTCGGCCCCCTCCAGCTTCGTGCCTCCGCGCGCGCCCGCGCAGATCTCCGGGCAGATTGCGACGTTCCGGCCGCTTAATCCAGCCCGTTGCGAGCTCGGTCAGCACCGAGACGCCCGGCAGCGCGCCGATCCGGCCCTTGAGGGTTTCGAATCGCATCACCCCCTCGATGCGGCGGTCCAGGAAGTCCCGGGTGTCGTGCAGTTCGGGCGAATCGTCGCCCAGCCAGTAAAGCACCGTCGCGCCCCAGACCGCCGACAGCGTGGCGCGCTTGGAATACCAGTTCACGTCCTCGGAGCGGTCGCCGAGCCCATCCCAGATCGCGTCGGCCGTCTCCCAGACCAGCCGCGCGCCCAGGCTCGCGTGCTGCGGCAGCGCCAGCACCGAGGCGCCGGCCCGCGCCAGCTCGCGGTCGCTGAACGTCAGCCGCTGCATCACCGCCGCCGCCACCCGGTCGCGGAAGCGGCCCTGCGGCGGATGCTGCGCCAGCCAGTCGCGCAGGGCGGCGTCGCCCTGGCGGTGATAGGCCGCCGCCAGGTCGGCGCCGCCGCGCGGCAGCAGCGCCCGGGCCAGCGCCGGCGCCATGCCGATGTCGCGGGCGCCCTCGGCGATGGCGCGATCGCCCATGCCCTCGAAGGCGACATGGCCCAGCGCTGCCTCGATCAGCCGTGCGCGTTCGTCGGTCATGGCCCTGTTCCTCCCTGGTTGTTGCAAAGCCGCCCGGAAAATCTGGACAAAGGCGATTCGTCCTGCTAGAGGGCGGCTTCCTGCAAATCTGCTCAACTTTAACCTAGGAAGGTGGTGACAACCACATGCAGGTAAGTGTTCGCGACAACAACGTCGAACAGGCGCTTCGTGCTCTGAAGAAAAAACTTCAGCGCGAGGGGGTGTTCCGTGAAATGAAGCTCAAGCAGCATTTCGAGAAACCCTCGGTCAAGAAGGCCCGTGAAAAGGCCGAGGCCGTTCGCCGCGCCCGCAAGCTGGCCCGTAAAAAGGCCCAGCGCGAAGGCGCGCTGTAAGACGAGCGACACGTTCGTTTCAGGAAAACCCCCGCCCGCGCGGGGGTTTTTCATTTTACACCGGCAGCGCCGTGGTCTGCGCCACCGTGCGCAGCGAGAAGGACGAATGCATCTGCTGGACGCCCGGCAGCTTGGCCAGGAACTGCCGGTGGATGCGGGCGAAATCGTCGGTGTCATGCGCCACCACCTTCAGCAGGTAGTCGGCCGAGCCCGCCATCAGGTGGCATTCCAGCACGTCGGGGATCTTGCGCACCTCGCGCTCGAAGGCTTCCAGCAGCTCGTCCGCCTGGCCGGACAGCGTGATCTCGACGAAGACCGTGGTCGGGCGCTCCAGCTTGCGCGCATCCAGAAGCGCGACATAGCCGCGGATCACCCCGGCCTCTTCCAGCCGCTGCACGCGGCGATGGCAGGCGCTGGCCGACAGGCCGACCTCGGCCGCCAGGTCGGCATTGGTCCTGCGCCCGTCGCGTTGCAGCACGGTTAGGATGCGGCGGTCCGTTGCGTCAAGGTCGATCATCGCTGAAGATCCCGTCGTGACGGGCGCCGGTTTGCGCCAATTCTTCGAAACTAGCCGGTTTCGCCGCGCAGTTTAAGCATGAACTGTCGGCGGCGCCGTGCCAGCATGGAACGACAGGGAAAGGGAGGATACCCATGAAGATCGGATGCCCGACGGAAATCAAGCCGCAGGAGTTCCGCGTCGGCCTGACGCCCGAGGCGGTGCGCGAGGCCACGGCCCGCGGGCACGAGGTGCTGGTCCAGGCCGGCGCGGGCAACGGCTCCGGCTTCCCGGACCAGGATTACATCGACGCCGGCGCCCGCATCCTGCCCGACGCCGCATCGGTCTTTGCCGAGGCCGAGATGATCGTGAAGGTCAAGGAACCGCAGGCGGCCGAGCGCGCCATGCTGCGCCAGGGCCAGTTGCTTTTCACCTATCTGCACCTGGCGCCCGACCCGGCCCAGACCCGCGAGCTGCTGGAAAGCGGCGTCACCGCCATCGCCTATGAGACGGTGACCGATGCGCGCGGCGGGTTGCCGCTTCTGGCGCCGATGTCCGAGGTCGCGGGCCGGCTGGCGCCGCAGGTCGGCGCCTGGACGCTGCAAAAGGCCAATGGCGGCTCGGGCGTGCTCTTGGGCGGCGTGCCCGGGGTGCGGCCGGGCAATGTCGTGGTGATCGGCGGCGGCGTCGTCGGCACGGCGGCGGCGCGGGTCGCGGTCGGCATGGGCGCCAATGTCACGGTGCTGGACCGCTCGGTGCCGCGGCTCAGTTACCTTGACGACGTGTTCATGGGTCGGCTGACCACGCAATATGCGACGCAGGGCGCCATCGCCGAACTGCTGCCCGGTGCCGACATGGTGATCGGCGCGGTGCTGGTGCCGGGCGCCGCCGCGCCCAAGCTGGTGACGCGGGCGCAGCTTTCGCTGATGAAGCCCGGCTCGGCGCTGGTGGACGTCGCCATCGACCAGGGCGGCTGTTTTCAGACCTCGCGCCCGACCACCCACCAGGACCCGGTCTATGAGGTGGACGGCATCATGCATTACTGCGTCGCGAACATGCCCGGCGCGGTGGCCCGCACCTCGACCCGGGCGCTGGGGAACGCCACCCTGCCTTTCGTGCTGGCGCTGGCGGACAAGGGCTGGCGCCGGGCGCTGGCCGAGGACGCGCATCTGCGCGCCGGCCTTGCCACACATGCGGGCGTGCTGGCCTCGGCGCCGGTGGCCGAGGCGCAGCGGCTGGCCTGGCAGCCGCCCGAGACGCTGATCGCCTGAAGGCTGGCGCGGCGCGGTTCCCCCGCGCCGCGCCGGGGGTCAGGCGCGCTGCGCGCGCAGCTCGTCGCGGATCTGCAGCAGCAGTTCCTCTTGCGTCGGGCCGGCGGGGGCGGCGGCCTCGGCCTCTTTCTTGCGGATGGCGGCGGATTGCAGCTTGTTCACGCCCTTGACCAGCAGGAACACCGCCCAGGCGATGATCAGGAAGTTGATGACCGCCGACAGGAACGAGCCATAGGCAAAGACCGAGGCGCCCGAATCGCGGGCCGCGGCCAGGCTGGCGCCCTCGGGGACAGTGCCCTTCAGCACGAGGTAGTGGCCGCTGAAATCGGTACCGCCGGTCAGAAGACCGATGATCGGGTTGATCAGATCGGCGACCAGCGAATTGACGATGGCGGTGAACGCCGCGCCGATGATGATACCGACGGCAAGGTCGACGACATTGCCCCGGGCGATGAATTCCTTGAATTCCTTGATCATGTGCTTACCTTTTCGAACCTGTCGCACGTGTTAACGAATGTGCTCATAACACGCTGCCGGAATCCAGCCCAGACGGAACGGAACCATGATCGCCCCGATCGGCTGTCCCGTCGCGCATTGCCGGCCGCCGAGGCGGCGCGGCCTGAACGCAAGCGCCCGCCGGGGCGGGGCGTTCTCCAGGCACGGCGCCTTACTTGCGCAGCAATTGCTCCAGCAGCTCGTTCGTGCGCTGGGTGTTGCGATAGATGCCGAAGAACAGATACATCATCCCGCCCATGATGATCGCGTAAAGCAGCCCGAAGACCAGCACCAGAAGCCCTTGCAGGAATCCCCCCTGCGGCGCCGGGGCGAACATGGTGACGAAGCCGGCGATCACGATGGCCAGCACCATCAGCGCCACGAAGACGGTAATCAGCTTTTCAGCCCAGTTGATGAAAAAATCGCGCATTTACAGACCTCTGTTTGAAATCATGCCAAGATGATCGCAACAAGAGACCGGATCGCACAGCGCCGTCAAGCCGGGCGGCTCGAATTCCATGAAAACAGTCGGGAATCGGGGCCCCGCCGCAACGGGCGGGCGGGGCGCCGGATGTCCTAGCCGCGCAGCGTGCCGCCGGTGGCCTTCGAGACCTTCTCGACGATCTTCGCGCTGACCGCCTCGATCTCGGCATCGGTCAGGGTCTTGTCCTTCGGCTGCAAGCGGGCGGTGATGGCGATGGACTTCTTGCCGCCCTCCAGCCCGGTGAACTGGTCAAAGACCGTGACCCGCTCGATCAGCGCCTTGTCCGCACCCGCGGCCGCGTTCACCAGCGTCAGCGCCTCGACCTGCGCATCCACGACAAAGGCGAAATCGCGCTCGACCGCCTGCAGGTCCGACAGCACCAGCGCCGGGCGCGACGGCGTGCGGACTTTGGGCAGCGGCACCGCGGCGATGCGCACGGTAAAGCCGACCGCCGTGCCCTTGATGCCGAAATGCTTCAGCACGCGCGGGTGGATCTCGCCGAAACTCGCCAGCGTGTTCGGGCCCAGCGCGATATTGCCGGCGCGGCCGGGATGCCACCAGCCGTCCAGCTTGCGGTTGACCTGCGCCTTGGCCGGCGCGCCGATGGTGGCCAGCACCGCCTCGGCATCGGCCTTGGCGTCATAGATGTCCACCTTGCGGCGCGAGGCATAGGGATCGCGCGGCGCCGTCGCGCCGACCAGGATGCCGGACAGATGCAGGTCCTGCTCGCCCGGCTCGCCGCCGCTGAAGACCGGGCCGCATTCGAACAGCGCCAGGTCCATGAAGCCGCGCGCCTGGTTGCGCGCCGCTGCCGCCAGCAGGCCGGGCAGCAGGTCGGGGCGCATATGCGTCATCTCGCTGCTGATCGGGTTCTCGATGCGCACCGCGTCGGAGCCACCGCCGAACAGCGCCGCCGCCGGCTGGTCGATAAAGCTGTAGGTGACGCATTCGTTATAGCCCAGGCTCGCCGCCATGCGCCGCGCCGCCGATTCCCGGCGTTGCAGCGGCGTCAGCACCGGCTGCGGTACGCCGGGCTGCGGGCGCGGCAGCGGCTGGCCTTGCAGTTTCGTCAGGCTGGCGATGCGGGCGACCTCCTCGACCAGGTCGGCGCTGCCCTGCACGTCCGGGCGCCAGGACGGCACGAAGGCCTCGTTGCCCTCCAGCCGGAAGCCCAGCGCCTGCAGCGTGGCGCGCTGTTCCGCCTCGGGGATTTCCATGCCGACCAGGCTGATGACCCGGGCCGGGTCCAGGGTATAGCTGCGGGTGGTGTCGGGCACGGCGCCGGCGGTGACGACTTCGGAGGCCTCGCCGCCGCACAGGTCGAGGATCATCCGCGTCGCCAGTTCCAGCCCCTTTTGCGTGAAGGCTGGGTCGGCGCCGCGCTCGAAGCGATAGCGGGCGTCCGAGTTGATCTTCAGCGCCCGGCCGGCGGTGGCGATGGCGATCGGGTCCCAATAGGCGCTCTCCAGGAAGACCTCGGTGGTCTGCTCGGAACAGCCCGAAAGCTCGCCGCCCATGATGCCGGCAATGCTTTCCGGGCCCTGTTCGTCGGCGATCACCATGGTGCCGGGGGCAAAGGCATAGATCTTGCCGTCCAGCGCCAGCAGTTCCTCGCCCTCGGCCGAGGGACGCACCACCAGATCGCCCTTGACCTTGGCGGCGTCGAAGACATGCAGCGGCCGGTTCAGGTCGAAGGTGAAGAAATTGGTGATATCGACCAGCCTGTTGATCGGGCGCAGGCCGATGGCGGTCAGGCGCTTTTGCAGCCAGTCCGGTGACGGGCCGTTCCGGACGCCGCGGATCAGCCGGCCGCTGAAGAATGGCGCCTTTTCAGCCACTTGCGGTTCGATCACCACCTTGATCGGACTGGGAAAGCTGCCCGGCACGGTGACGTCGGCCACGGGCTTCAGCCTGCCCAGGCCGCGCGCGGCCAGGTCGCGGGCGACGCCGTGCACGCCCAGCGCGTCGGGACGGTTCGGGGTGATCTTGATCTCGATGACCGGATCGACCGCCTCGGGGCGGTTCGCGGCCAGCCAGTCGACGAACCTCTCGCCGACCTCGCCCGAAGCAAGCTCGATGATGCCGTTGTGTTCGTCCGAGAGCTCCAGCTCGCGCTCGGAGGCCATCATGCCATGGCTCTCGACGCCGCGGATCTTGCCGACGCCCAGCGTGGTGTCGAGCCCCGGGACATAATCGCCGGGCTTGGCCAGGACCACGGTGATGCCGGCGCGGGCATTCGGGGCGCCGCAGACGATTTGTTTTTCGCCCTCGTCGGTCATGACCTTGCAGACCCGCAGCCGGTCGGCGTCGGGGTGCTGCACGGCCTCGAGGACGCGCGCAATGGTAAAGGGCGCCAGCCTGGCGGCGGGGTCCGTGACGCCCTCGACCTCAAGCCCCAGGTCGGTCAGCGCCTCGGTGATCGCATCCAGCGAGGCGGTGGTGTCGAGATGCTCCTTGAGCCAGGAGAGGGTGAATTTCATCGGCGAGCGCTCCGTCGGTTTGGCCGTCCCTTAGCGCATGGCGCGGCGGATTGGTAGGGGCGCGCGGGCGGCCACCCTGGCCGACGGCCGGTGTACGCGCGGTGTACGCCCCGTGCGCGCCCGCATCTTGCAGGAAACCCGGCCCGCCCTATATGTGAATTGGATTAACATGGGCATGAGGGCCGATGGACACGCAACGGGAACTGCTGATCGAACAACGGGTCGCGAATGACGCCAAGTCGCCGCTGGTCGCCTATCTTCTGGCGATCCTGCTTTGGGGCTTCGGCGCGCACCGGATGTATCTGGGGCGCTGGGCCAGCGGGCTTTTCATGCTGGTTTTGTGGGGTTTGGGCTGGCTGACGGCACCGATCCTGATCGGCTGGCCGCTGGTCGGGCTGGTCTGCCTCTGGGCGCTGATCGACCTGTTCCTGATCCCCGGCATGATCCAGGAGGACAAGGACGCGATGCGGCGCAGCCTGGGCTCGCGCTGGTAGATCAGCCGCCCAGCCAGGACACGGCCGAGCAGCGCCAGCAGCCGGCAGATCATCGGAGCGGCGGGGCGCTGTCATCCGGTCGAGGCACGCGGGACACGCGCATCGGCGGGATCAGATTCCGGTTGTGGAGGCATGGATGGAGACGGCCCTGGTGGTGGTTCTGGTGCCGCTGATCTGCGGCGGGGCGCTGTGGCTGTGGTATCTGGCGCGGGATTCCCGGCAGGGACGGCTGATGATCGTGGCGCTGTGGGGCGTGCTGCTGGCGATGAGCGTGATCGCGGGCGAGCCTTGGGTGCTGGTGATGGGCGCGGCCACGGTGATGATGGGAATCTGGGTCTACGGGACGTGGCGGTACCGGTGAGCGCGCGCAGTCAGCCCGGGACTGTGGACTCGGCGTGCCGCAGTTCGAACCCGTCAAGAAGCGGCTTTGTCGATGTATCGGGCGCGGGGCCGGCGCGGCATGGCCGCCTCGATGCCTTGCGCAAGCAGCAATGAACCGAGGATGGCGAAAATTCCCAGCGCGAATCCTGACAGCCCCGCTGTCCGTCCCGCCACGAGGATCAGAGGATGTGCCAGGTAGACCCACATCGAAAGCCCGGCGCACCAGCTTGAGAGCCGCGTCGGCGCGACTCTGACAGCCAGAACCACGAGCGCGATCCCGGTTCCGGCAAGGATCGTGACATTGTCCGCCGAGGGCCGACCAAGCGTCAGCATGAGCCAGCAGAGGATGAGGGTTGCCGCCGCAATGCGCCAACCGTTCGTGAAATAGGCAATACCGACAAGCACGGGGATCAGGCCGAAACTCCATTGTGCAAGCGGGATGCCTTCAGGGGTGCCGAACAGGCAGAATGCTGCGGCCCCCCACAGCGCCGCGATCGGAGCCACCTTCCGGCGCGTCAGCATCGGCGTGAGCATCGCGACCAGGAAGGCGAAGGGCAGGAACCAAAGATGCAGCGAGGTGCCTGTCAGTAGCATGGGCCAGTCCCACCAGCCAAGCGGCGGCTGGTGATGGCGCAAGGAAAGAGCCGTCCCGAGCGCGGCGTAGATCGCCGACCAACGCAGGAACGGCAACAGCAGACGCTGCGCCCGAACCCGCAGGCCGGCGCGGGACGGCGTGGCCAGCAGGACAAGAAAGAAAGGCAGCGCCGCATAGGCCAGACGCGCGCCCGGTGCCTGGCTGTGGAACCAGACGATGCCCATCGCGGCGACGAGGCGGCCGTAGTCCACGAGCCCGTTTCGCTGGGGAAGCGTCTACGCCCGAGGGCTATGATGGTTCATGTCCTGTCCGTGCAGACAACATCAGCGCGGTGATACACGACAACACAGCCGCTGCCGGCAAGTTTAAGCCGATCCACGCTTTCGGATGCAACGTGAAACGATCGGCGGGTCAATTGCTGGTCAGGCTCCAGCCGTGGCGCCGCCGGGACAGAGCCGTCAGAATCGATGCCGAAGAGCAGGACGCTTGGTTACCGCGACAACCCGCCCGCGACGCTCGGCACATCCCCCGCGGCAAAGCCGTAATGCCGCAGCCAGCGCAGGTCGCTTTCGAAGAAGGCGCGCAGATCCGGGATGCCGTATTTCAGCATGGCGATCCGGTCGATGCCCATGCCGAAGGCGAAGCCCTGCCATTGCTCGGGGTCGATGCCGCCGGCGGCCAGCACCTTGGGATGCACCATGCCGGAGCCGAGGATCTCGAGCCAGGAATTGCCCTGGCCCAGCGTCAGCTTCCCGCCCTCCCAGGAGCAGCGGATATCGACCTCGGCCGAGGGCTCGGTGAACGGGAAATGCGAGGCGCGGAAGCGCAGCTCGACCTCGTCGAGCTCGAAGAAGGCGCGGCAGAATTCCTCGAGCGTCCATTTCAGGTTCGCCATGGAAATGTCGCGGCCCAAGGCCAGGCCCTCGACCTGATGGAACATCGGCGCATGGGTCTGGTCCATGTCCATGCGATAGACCCGGCCGGGGGCGATGACCCGGATCGGCGCGCCGGTTTCCTGCATGGCGCGGATCTGCACCGGCGAGGTATGGGTGCGCAGCACATGCGGCGGGCGCGGGTCGTCCGTCGCCCGCGCCATGAAGAAGGTGTCGTGCTCCTGCCGGGCGGGGTGCTCGGGCGGGATGTTCAGCGCGTCGAAATTGAACCAGTCGGATTCGATCTGCGGCCCCTCGGCGACGCGGAAGCCCATGTCGGCAAAGATCGCGGTGACCTCCTCGGAAACCTGGCTGACCGGGTGGATGGTGCCCTGCGGCCGCGGCCGGCCGGGCAGGGTCACGTCCAGCCATTCCTCGCGCAGGCGGGCGTCCAGGGCGGCATCCTCGAGGCCCTGGCGGCGGGCGCGCAGGGCGGCGTCGACCTCGTCCTTCAGCCGGTTCAGCGCGGCGCCGGTGGTCTGGCGCTCTTCCGGCGTCATGCGGCCCAGTTCCTTCATCATGCCGCTGATCTCGCCCTTCTTGCCAAGGGCGGCCAGGCGCACCTGTTCCAGCGCATCGCCGTCGGCAGCGGCCGAGATGCGGTCGAGATAGGTCTGGCGAAGGGCGTTCAGGTCGGACTGGTCGGACATGGGGCGGGCTTTCCTTGCGGTTTGCCCGCCGATTAGCATGCGGGGCAGGCCGGGAAAAGCCTTGCAACGGCTCTAGCGGGACAGGGTTTCCAGCGCCAGCTCGGCCGGGCGGCACAGGCGCACGCCGCCGGGGCCGCAGACGATGGGACGCTCGACCAGAAGCGGGTTCTCGACCATGGCGGCAAGGATCGCCTCGTCGCCGGCCTCGGGCAGGCCGCGCTCGGCGGCGTCGGTGCCCTTGACGCGCAGGGCCTCGCGCGGGGTGACGTCGGCGGCGGCGAACAGGCCCAGCAGCTGGGCGCGGGTCCAGCCCTCGCGGGCATAGTCGACGATCTCGGGCTCGTGCCCGGCGTCGCGGAGCATCTGCAGCACCTTGCGCGAGGTCGAGCAGGTCGGCTTGTGATAGATGGTGATCATGGCGGCGATCCTGCCCCGGCGCGGGCCGGCTTTCAAGCCCGGCGCGAGACCTGCAGCCAGACGCCGCCATGTGGGCGCAGGGTCAGGATCATGCGCGGCTCGGGTCGGCGCCCGGTCAGGGCAAAGCGCAGCCGCGAGACCAGCGTGGCCAGGATGATGACCGCCTCCTGCAGGGCGAAGCTGGCGCCGATGCAGATGCGCGGGCCGGCGCCGAAGGGCAGGAAGGCGAAGCGGTCGCGCGTCACGCCGGGGGCAAAGCGGTCGGGGTCAAAGGCATCCGGATCGTCCCACAGCAGGCGGTGGCGGTGCAGCGCATAGATCGGCAGCATGATGGTGTCGCCGGGCCGCACCTCGCGCCCGCCCAGGGTATCGGGGCTGCGGGCGGTGCGCGACAGGAAGGCGGCGGGCGGATAGAGCCGCAGCGCCTCCTCGACCACCTGGCGCAGATAGGGCAGGCGCGGCAGGTCGGCGGCGGTCGCGACGCGACCGCCCAGGGCCGCGTCCGCCTCGATGGCGGCGCGGGCCTGGACCCCGGGATCGAAGGCCAGCAGGTAAAGCGACCAGGCCAGGGTCAGCGCCGTCGTCTCATGCCCGGCGACGATGAAGGTCAGCAGGTTGTCGCGCAGCTCGGCGGCCGTCATGCGCCGCCCGGTCTCGGGATCGGCACCGGCGCGGAGCAGGTCCAGCAGATCCGGCACCCGGCGCGGTCCGGCGGCGGCCCGGGCACGGATCGCCCCGTCCGCGACCCGCTTCATCCGCCGCAGGTCGGCGCCCGCGAACAGCCGGCCCGGCCGCGGGATCCAGCCCGGCAGGCCCAGGACATCCAGCACCGAGATCCGCGCCGCCCCGGCGATATAGGCGTCGATGGCATGATGCACGGCGGCGCGGTCGAAGCCCTCGCCGCCGGAAAAGGTCACGTCCGAGATCACCTCGAAGGTCGCGGCCACCATCTCGGCAAAGACATCGACCGGCCCCTCGGCCGAGACCAGCCGCCGCGCGCTTGCCTCGGCGGCGGCGCTCATCACCGGCCCCAGCGCCTCGACATGGCGCTGGGCAAAGGCCGGAGCGGCGGCCAGGCGCTGCCAGCGCCAATGCGCACCCTCGGCCACGAACATCGACTCGCCCACCGCCGGTCCCAGAATCAGCCGCGTCACCAGCGACTTGGGATAGTCCTCGACACGGTCCTTCAGCACCACGCGCAACGCGTCGGGATCCATGACCATGTGCCAGCGCTTGCCGGTCTTGCCCGAGACCATGGGCTGGCGCACGGCGATCTCGGGGATCAGCTCCAGCACATTGCGCCGCGCCACCATGGCCGAGGCCAGCACCCCAAGCGGCTTGCGGTGCAGGGCGACACGGGTGGGATGGCGGGGGTCGGCGGATCGTTGAGGGGGCATTCGGGTCAACCGCGTCAGACCGCCGCAGGTTCCAGCCAGCGCTCTGAAATGGCTCAGCGGATATTTACTTAGCTATGACAGCGCTTTACGCTGCCCGCGATGCCCTGATCGACCACTGGAGAAAAGAATGCGGCTGCTTCTTACGATAGCATTGAGCCTCTGCTGTGTTTCAGCATTCGCAGATGAAACAGTGCATACCACAGATGGACGTGCCATCCTCTTGCGGGACGACGGCACCTATTCGATCGCCGAGGATCAGGCAAAAGCCTCGGTTGCCATCGTCGAAGTCGGCGAAAACTTCTTCACACATAGCGAAAGTGAATTTGGCCAGAAGCGGGTCAACTTCATGCCGCGCTATAAGAACGTTGGCGACAGGGAGATCATCGGAGTGAAGTTTACGGCCCGTTTCCTCAATGCGTTCGGCGAGGAAATCTTCAAGGTTTCGGGCGATTCAGACGAAAAGGTCGCCCCCGGCAAGACCTCATCGACCAGCCTGTTCTATTATTTCGAGGACAATCCTTTCATCCCGGGCGAACCCTACGACAAGCTCTTGCCCATGGTTATGAACCAATCCGGGACCATTGATGTCGTCTTCGATGCGGTCGCTTTGAGCAATGGCGAGATCGTGAAGCCCTAGGCGGCCTGCCTAAAAGCGTGAAAGAGAAAACCCGCGCCGGGGCGCGGGTTTCCGTGTCTCTGCCAAGCCCGAAGGATCAGGCGGCGGCTTTCGCCTGCGCGACCACGGCGGCAAAGGCCTCGGGCTCGTGCACGGCCAGGTCGGCCAGGACCTTGCGGTCCACCTCGATCCCGGCTTTCGCCAGCGCGGCGATGAAGCGCGAATAGGTCATCTCGGCATCGACGGCGCGCACGGCGGCGTTGATGCGCTGGATCCACAGCGCGCGGAAATTGCGCTTGCGCGTCTTGCGGTCGCGGGTCGCATACTGGTTGGCCTTGTCGACAGCCTGGGTCGCGGTGCGGAAGTTGCGCGAACGGTTGCCGTAATAGCCTTTCGCCGCGTCAAGAACCTTCTTGTGGCGGGCGTGGGTGATCTTACCCGATTTGACTCGTGCCATGTCCGGTTCTCCTTAGCGGTTGTAGGGCATGTATTTCTTGACGATCTTCGCGTCCGCGTCGGACAGGATCATGGTCCCGGTCACATCGCGGATGAATTTCGTCGAGCGCTTGATCATGCCGTGGCGCTTGCCGGCCGGGCCGGCCTTGACCTTGCCCGAAGCCGTCATCGAGAACCGCTTCTTGGCGGCCGCTTTGGTCTTCATCTTCGGCATTTTACTCTCCTTGCGGTCAGAGTGAACGCGCGACTCGGCAATGCCATATCGGCCGGCCGCGCGGGTGGAAGCGTGCCCTATAAGGGCGCGCCGCGAATTTGACAAGCCTTATTGGCTGGCGGGCGCCGCCGGAGCGCTCTCGGCGGCCGGCGCCTCGGCCGGCGCTTCCGCGGGGGCCTCGACAGCAGGGACCGCCGGGGCTTCCGCGGCCGGCGCGGTTTCGACAGGTGCAGGCTCGACAGGCGCAGGCTCGGTGGGGGCGGTCTCGGCCGGGGCGGCCGCCTCGGGCGCGGGCGCGCTCACCGGGTCGGTGCCCAGGGTGACCTGGCCATCCAGCAGGCGCTGCCAGCTTTCCTTCAACCCCGCGACGCCGAAGGGGCGCGGGTCCAGCCAGGCGCCGGCAAAGACCAGGACCAGGCCCAGCACCAGCGCGATGGCCGCGCCGCGCGGCGCGCGGGTGCGCGCCACCGCGACGATGGCCAGCAGCACCGACAGCACGCACAGCGCCACGCCGGCCAGCAACAGGATGTCGATCATCGGATCACCTTTCCGTAACAGCTCGTTACGCGGGGCTTATTCCGGATCGGTGCGATAGATCAAGCGCTCGTCGCAGGGCGCGATGCGCAGGATGTTGGTGGTGCCGGGCACGTTGAAGGGCACGCCGGCCATGACGACGATCTGGTTGGTCTCGTCGGCAAAGCCGAAATCGCGCGCCGCCTTGGCGGCATTGACCACGGCCTGCTTGAAGCGCTCCAACTCGGGCGTCAGCACGCAATGCGTGCCCCAGGTCAGGCACAGCCGGCGCAGCGTCCGCTCTTCCGAGGACATGGCGACGATCGGCACGCGCGGGCGCTCGCGCGCCACCAGGCTGCCGGTGGTGCCGGACTGGGTAAAGGCGCAGATGGCGGAGATGTCGGTGGTCTCGGCGATCTCGCGCGCGGCGGCGACGATGCCGTCGGCCACGGTCTGGCGCTTGGCCTGGCGCGAGCTTTCGATGATCTCGCGATAGGTCGGATCGCTTTCGACCGAGCGGGCGACGTTGTCCATGGTCGCCACCGCCTCGACCGGATAGGCGCCGGCGGCGCTTTCGGCCGAAAGCATGATGGCGTCGGTGCCCTCATAGATCGCGGTCGCGACGTCGCTGACCTCGGCGCGGGTCGGCATCGGGCTTTCGATCATCGATTCCAGCATCTGCGTCGCCACGATCACCGGCTTGGCGGCCGCGCGGCAGGCGCGCACCAGCCGCTTCTGGATCGGCGGCACCGAATGCACCGGCAGCTCGACGCCCAGGTCGCCGCGCGCCACCATGATCCCGTCCGAGACCTTCAGGATCTCGGGAAAGGCACGCACGGCGGCGGGTTTCTCGATCTTGGACAGGATGGCGGCGCGGCCGCGGGCCAGCTCGCGCGCCTCGATCACGTCCTCGGGGCGCTGGACGAAGGACAGGGCCAGCCAGTCCACCCCCAGGCCGCAGGCGAATTCCAGGTCGTCGCGGTCCTTGTCCGACAGCGCCGCCAGCGGCAGCACCACGTCCGGCACGTTCACGCCCTTGCGGTTCGAGATCGGCCCGCCCGCCGTCACCACGCAATCGGCGAAATCGGCGCCGCATTTCTCGACCCGCAGGCGGATCTTGCCGTCGTTGACCAGCAGTTCGGCGCCGGGTTCCAGCGCGGCGAAGATCTCGGGATGCGGCAGCTGCACGCGGCTCGCGTCGCCCGGCGTCGCGTCGAGATCGAAGCGGAAGGCCTGGCCGTCGGCCAGGTCGTGCGGCCCCGCGGCAAAGGCGCCCACGCGCAGCTTCGGCCCCTGCAGGTCGGCCAGCACGGCGATGGGCCGGCCCGATTCGGCCTCGACCTTGCGGATGATGTCGTAGCGGGCGCGCTGTTCCTCATGCGTGCCATGGCTCATGTTCAGGCGGAACACGTCGGCGCCGGCCTCGAACAATGCCCGGATGGTGGCGAAATCGCTGGATGCCGGTCCCAGGGTTGCCACGATCTTGACCTTGCGATGCCGTCTCATCCGTCTCTCCCGCCTGTGTTTGCGCTATCGGCTCTATAGACCCATTCGCCCGCGCGCGGCAACCGCGCCTTGCGCAAGGCTTGCACTAAAGCGTGCCCGATGCGAGGCAAAGCCGACATGACACACGAATCGCATTCCATCATCGGGCCTTCGCGCGGGTCGCGCTGGCTGATCACCTGCGACCACGCCACCAACCGCGTGCCGGACTGGGTGGGCGGCGGGTCCCTGGGCATCGCGCCCGAGGACATGGCCCGCCACATCGCCTATGACGTGGGCGCCGCCGGGCTGACGCGGAAGCTGGCCGAACGGCTGGACGCGCCGGCGATCCTGACGGATTTCTCGCGCCTGGTGATCGACCCGAACCGGGGCGAGGACGATCCGACGCTGCTGATGCGGATCTATGACGGCACGGTGATCCCGGCGAACCGCCACGCCGGGCCGGCCGAGCGCGCATTGCGGATGGAGCGGCTCTATCGCCCCTATCACGCCGCCTATGAGGCCCTGGCCGCGGTCCGGCCGGACCGGGCGATCTGCGCCATCCACAGCTTTACCCGCCAGCTGCGCGGCCGGCCGCGCCGGCCCTGGGCGGTGGGCGTGCTCTATTCGCATCGCGACGAAAGGCTGGGCAAGGCGCTGGTGCGCGAATGCCGCGACCTGGGCTGGATCACCGGCGACAACGAGCCCTATTCCGGGCATCTGGACGGCGATTCCATCGACCGCCACGCCCTGGCGCAGGGCCGGCCGAACGTGCTGATCGAGGTCAGGAACGACCTGATCGCCGACGAGTCTGGGCAGGCGCTTTGGGCCGAGCGGCTGGGGGACGTGCTGGAGGGATTCCTGGACAGGTGCGGGCTGTGATGCGTTCCGCCATGGCCCGCCGGACCCTGACCTTTGCCCTGGCCGCGGGCGGCGGCGCGCTGTTCCTGGCGCTGCACCTGCCGCTGCCGCTGCTCTTGGGCCCGATGCTCGCCTGCCTGATCGCGGCGCTGGCGGGGGCGCCGCTGATGGGCGCGGGCGGGCTGGGCACCTTCATGCGCACCTTCCTGGGCGTCGCGGTCGGGGCCTCGATCACGCCCGAGGTGCTGGGCAAGATCCCCGAGATCGCCGCCTCGCTGGCCTTCGTCCCCGCCTTCATCCTGGTGATCGCGCTGGTCGGCTATCCGCTGTTCCGGCGCGGCTTCGGCTTCGACCACCCGACCGCCTGGTATGCCGCCATGCCGGGCGGCTTGCAGGACATGCTGGTCTTCGGCGAAGAGGCGGGCGGCGACGTGCGCGCCCTGTCGCTGATCCACGCCACGCGGGTGCTGGTCATCGTCACCGTGGCGCCGCTGATCATGCAGAGCTTCTGGGGCGTGGACCTGTCGCAGCCGCCGGGCGTCTCGATCCGCGCGACCGATCCCGCCGAGATCGCCATCATGGTCGCCGCCGGGCTGATCGGCTGGAAGGCGGCCGAGCGGCTGGGCCTGTTCGGCGCCTCGATCCTGGGGCCGATGATCCTGACGGCGGCGCTGTCGCTCGCGGGCGTGATCCAGCACCGCCCGCCGGCCGAGATCATCCAGGCGGCGCAGTTCTTCATCGGCGTCGCGGTCGGGGTGAAATACGTCGGCATCACCGGGCGCGAGCTGCGCATCGACGTCAGCGCCGGGCTGGTCTATGCGCTGTTCCTGGCGCTCATCAGCCTGATCTTCATCGAGCTGATCCTGCAATTGGGCCTGGCGCCGGCGCTCGACGCCTTCCTGGCCTATCTGCCGGGCGGGCAGGCCGAGATGGTGGTCATTGCCATCATCGCCGGCGCGGACCTGGCCTATGTCGTCAGCCATCACCTGCTGCGCATGGTGATCGTCATCACCCTGGCGCCGCTGGCCTCGAAGCTGCTGGAACGCCGGCGCTAGAAAAAGCTCTGCGGGTCGATGTCCACGGACAGCCGCAGGTTCGTCGGCGGCTTCGGCGCCTGCGCCAGCCATGAAGCGATCGCCGCCTGCACCGGCGCCTGGCGCGGGGCGCGGATCAGCATCCTGACCCGGCAGCGGCCGCGGATGCGGGTGATCGGCGCCGGCGCGGGGCCGAAAAGCTCGGCCCCCACGGCGCGCAGCGGCTCGGCCCGGCGGGCAAGCGCATGGGCGTAATCCTCGACCACCGGCATGTCGGGATGCGACAGGATGATCCCCGCCAGCCGGCCGAAGGGCGGCATGCCGGCCGCCTGGCGCTGCGCCGCCTCGGCGTCCCAGAAATCCTCGTCCCGGCCCGAGAGAATCGCCCGGATCACCGGATGCTCGGGCTGATAGGTCTGCAAGAGCGCCAGCCCCCGCGCCTCGCCGCCCTCGCGCCCGGCCCGGCCGGCGACCTGGCGCATCAGCTGGAAACTGCGCTCGGCCGCGCGCAGGTCGGCGCCTTGCAGGCCGAGGTCGGCGTCGATCACGCCCACCAGCGTCAGGCGCGGAAAGTTGTGACCCTTGGCGACCAGCTGGGTGCCGATGATGATGTCGGTTTCGCCGGCCCCGATCTCGGCGATGGCTTCCTTCAGCGCCCGGGCGGAATGGAACAGGTCCGAGGACAGCACCGAGGCGCGGGCCTCGGGGAACCGCTCGGCCACCTCCTCGGCCAGCCGCTCGACGCCGGGGCCGATGGCGGTCATCTTGCCCTCGACGCCGCAGGCGGGACAGGCGGTCGGGATCGGCTTGGTCTCGCCGCATTGGTGGCAGACGAGGCGGTTCTGGAAGCGGTGCTCGACCATGCGGGCGTCGCAATGGTCGCAGCCGATCTGCTGGCCGCAGGCGCGGCAGGCGGTGATCGGGGCATAGCCGCGCCGGTTCAGGAACAGGAGCGACTGCTCGCCGCGCTGCTTGCGGGCGGCGATCTCGGCGGCAAGACGCGGGCTGATCCAGCGGCCCTTTTCCATCTCTTGCTGGCGCAGGTCGATGGTGCCCATTTCCGGCAGTTCGGCGGTGCCATAGCGTGACCGCAGGTCCAGCCGGCGGTATTTTCCGGCGGCGGCATTGACCCAGGTCTCGACCGAGGGCGTGGCCGAGGCCAGCACCACCTGCGCCTGTTCGATGCTGGCGCGCAGCACCGCCATGTCGCGGGCGCTGTAATAGACCACGTCCTCCTGCTTGTAGCTGGAATCGTGCTCCTCATCGACGACGATCAGGCCCAGGTCGGCAAAGGGCAGGAACAGCGCCGAGCGGGCGCCGACCACCAGGCCGACGTTATGCGTCGCCGCCATGGTCCACAGCCGGCGGCGCTCGCTGCGGGTGATGCCGGAATGCCATTCGCCCGGCCGGGCGCCGAAACGGGCCTCGACCCGGTCGAGGAACTCGGCCGAGAGCGCGATCTCGGGCAGCAGCACCAGCGCCTGCCGGCCTTGGCGCAGGCATTCGGCCACGGCCTCCAGATAAACCTCGGTCTTGCCCGAGCCGGTGACGCCGCGCAGCAGCGTGGTGCCATAGGCGCGGCGGGCGACCTCGGCCCGCAGGGCATCGGCGGCCTCGGCCTGGTCCTGGGCCAGCGGCTTGCCGGGCAGGCCGGGGTCAAGGCGCGGATAGGGCACATCGCGCGGCGCCAGCACCTCGGCCAGCGTGCCGGATTTGACCAGCCCCTGCACCACGCCCGGGCTGACGCCGGCCAGCTGCGCCAGCTCGGCCGGCGCGAAGCCGGCGCCGCCGTGATCCTCGATCACCCGCAGCACGGCGGCGCGGGCGTCGGTCATGCGCGCGGGCGGCGGGCCGGCGCGATGGATGATGCGCCGGGCCGAGGGCGGCTGGTCCAGGTCCGGCGCCCGCGTCGCCATGCGCAGCATCGCGGGCAAGGGCGTCAGCGTGTATTCGCCCATCCGGGTCAGGAATTCGATCATGCCCCCCGACAGCGGCGGCGCATCGACCAGCCGGGCGACGGGCCGCAGCTTGGCCATGTCGAAATCGCCCATGCCCGGCCCCCAGACCGCCCCCATCACCCGGCGCGGTCCCAGCGGCACCACCACCAGCTGGCCCAGCCGCACCCCGCCCTCGGGCGCGAGGTAATCCAGCACGCCGACGACTTCCTGCGTCAGCACGGCGATGCGCGCACCATGGGGATAGAAGGGCGGCGGCATCGGGTTCAGGGCACCGCAGCCCAGCCGACGAACAGCAGCAGCGGCCAATGCCCGACCAGCACCGGGCCGGCGGCCAGCAGCGGCAGCAGATCGAACAGGTCGGGGTTCAGGGCTTCCAAGGGCGCTCTCCTGCGGACAAGGCCGGGATCTTGCACAGGCCCGCGCCCGCCCGCAAGCCGCGCGGACTTCACGCGCCGATTGTTATGCGCTAAACCCTCGGCAAATCCGCAAGAGGGGGCCCCCGCGCATGAAATTCTTTGTCGATACCGCCGACGTCGCCGCGATCCGCGAACTCAATGACCTGGGCATGGTGGATGGCGTCACCACCAACCCCTCGCTGATCCTGAAATCCGGCCGCGACATCCTGGAAGTCACCAAGGAAATCTGCGACCTGGTCGAAGGCCCGGTCAGCGCCGAGGTGGTGGCCAGCGACGCCGCCGACATGATCCGCGAGGGCGAGCGCCTGGTGAAGATCGCCTCGAACATCACCGTCAAGGTGCCGCTGACCTGGGACGGGCTCAAGGCCTGCAAGGCGCTGTCCTCGCAGGGCCACAAGGTCAACGTGACGCTGTGCTTCAGCGCGGCGCAGGCGATCCTGGCGGCGAAAGCCGGCGCGACCTTCATCAGCCCCTTCCTGGGCCGGCTCGACGACATCAACCTGGACGGCGGCGAACTGATCGCGCAGATCCGTGAGATCTACGACAATTACGACTTCCAGACCCAGATCCTGGCCGCCTCGATCCGCTCGGTGAACCACATCACCGATGTGGCCCGCATCGGCGCCGACGTCATCACCGCCCCGCCGGCGGTCATCAAGGCGATGGCGAATCACGTGCTGACCGACAAGGGCCTGGAACAGTTCAACGCCGACTGGGCCAAGACCGGGCAGAAGATCGTCTGATGCCCGACAGCCAGCCGCTTTCCGACGAGATGCGCGCCCGGCTGCTGGCGCAGCCCGAGCTGATCCTCGCCGACCGCGACCTGATGCGCGCGCTGATCGGCGCGCGCGAGGCCGAGGTGGGCGAGAATGTCATCGACATCCGCGGCCGCGCCATGCAGGCGCTGGAATCGCGGCTGGACCGGCTGGAATCGGCGCATGAATCGGTGATCTCGGCCGCCTATGACAACCAGTCGGGGATGAACACCATCCACCGCGCCGTGCTGTCGCTGCTGGAACCGATGGAGTTCGAGGGCTTCCTGGAAAACCTCGAACTCGCCGTCGCGCCGATCCTGCGGGTGGAAACCCTGCGGCTGGTGATGGAATCGGGCGGCGCCCTGCCCCAGCCGCAGGCCAGCGGCCCGCTGATCGTCGCCCCCGCCGGCACGGTGGCCGAGCTGATCTCGGGCGGCCGGCGCATGCCGCGCGGCGACGACATCGTGCTGCGCCGCGCCGCCAGCCAGACCCTGCCCTTTCACGGCGAAGCGCGCGCGCCGATCCGCTCCGAGGCGCTGTTGCCGCTGGACCTCGGCCCCGGCCGCTTCCCGGCGCTGCTCTTGATGGGTTCCGGCGATGTCGGGCGCTTCAACCCGGCGCAGGGCACGGACCTGTTGCGCTTCTTCGGCCAGGTGTTCCGGCTGGTGCTGATCTCCTGGCTCCGGGCATGAGCCAGCCGGCCGGCCCCTTGGCGCTGGCCCCGGCCATGGCCGACAATCTCGCGCGCTGGCTCGACAGCGAAAAGGCGACGCGCGACCGCTCCGAACACACGATCCGGGCCTATCAGGGCGATCTGCTGGCCTTCCTGGCCTTCCTCGGCGGCTATCACGGCACGCCGGCCCTGCCTGCGACGCTGGGCAGCCTGACCCAGACCGACATGCGTGCCTTTGCCGCCGCCGAGCGCGGGCGCGGCCTCGGCGCCCGCTCGCTGGCGCGAAGGCTCTCGGCCGCGCGCAGCTTCATCCGCTGGATGTCGGACCGGCACGGCTTCGACGCCTCCAGGGCGCTGGCGGCGCGCAGCCCGAAATTCACCCGCTCGCTGCCGCGCCCGCTGGCGCCGGACCAGGCCGAGGCGGTGCTGGACATCGCCGGCGACACCCACGCCGAGCCCTGGATCGCCGCCCGCGACACCGCCGTCCTGACCCTGCTCTACGGCTGCGGGCTGCGCATCTCCGAGGCGCTCAGCCTCGACGGCCGCGACTGGCCCTTCCGCGAGGCGCTGACCATCCGCGGCAAGGGCAAGAAGGAACGCCAGGTGCCGGTGCTGCCCATCGCGCAGCAGGCGACGGCGGCCTATCTCCAGCTCTGCCCCTGGCCGCTGGAGCCGCAAGCGCCGCTGTTTCGCGGCGCGCGCGGCGGCCGGCTGAACCCGTCGCTGATCGCGACGGCGATGCGGCACGCGCGCCAGGTCATGGGCCTGCCGCCGACGGCGACGCCGCATGCGCTGCGCCACAGCTTCGCCACGCATCTGCTGGCGGCGGGCGGCGATCTGCGCATCATCCAGGAACTGCTGGGCCACGCCAGCCTCTCGACCACCCAGGTCTATACCGGCATCGACGACGCCCGGCTGCTGGAGGTCTACCGCGCCGCCCATCCCCGCGGCTGATCGGCTTCTTTGCTCCTCAAATACCCCCGCCGCCCGTGCCACGGGCCCGGCCGCCGCACCCCGGCCCCAACGGCTTTCACCGTTTCCCAAATACTCCCGGCCACCGCGCCGCACGCGCGGCCTTTACAATCCGGGCGCCGCGCCGCAAAGCCCGGGCCATGGACCTCTCGCTCGACCTTCTGCTGATGCTGATCGGCGCCGCCTTCGCGGCCGGCTTCGTCGATGCCATCGCCGGCGGCGGCGGGCTGATCACCGTGCCGGCGCTGATGCTCGCGGGCCTGCCGCCCGCGCAGGCGCTGGCCACCAACAAGGTGCAGGGCGTGTTCGGCGCCGCGACGGCGGCGATCTCCTATGCCCGGCGCGGCCTGGTCGATCCGCGCGCGCAACTGCCCGAGGCCGCCGTGGCCTTCATGGCCGGGCTCTGGGGCGCGGCGCTGGTCAGCTTCCTGCCGACGCAGGCGCTGCGCTACGGCCTGCCGCTGCTCTTGATCGGCATCGCGGTCTTCTTCGCGCTGAAGCCGGGGCTCGACGACACCGACCGGGCGCGGCGCCTGCCGCATGCGGTCTTTGCCGCGACGGTGGTGCCGGCGGTCGCCTTCTACGACGGGCTGCTGGGGCCGGGCACCGGCTCGTTCTTCATGCTGGGCTTCGTGATGCTGGCGGGCTACGGCATCCTCAAGGCGACGGCGCATACGAAACTGCTGAACTTCGCCTCGAACCTGGGCGGGCTGGTGGCCTTCGCCCTGGTCGGCAAGCCGCTGTGGCTGGTCGGCGCCGCCATGGCGGTGGCGCAGATC
The DNA here is from genome assembly GCF_004407025.1 of Paracoccus sp. DMF. Classification (NCBI taxonomy): domain Bacteria; kingdom Pseudomonadati; phylum Pseudomonadota; class Alphaproteobacteria; order Rhodobacterales; family Paracoccaceae; genus Paracoccus; species Paracoccus sp. DMF. The sequence continues at coordinate 44,563 of NZ_SOKV02000009.1, read as the reverse complement.
GCCGGCGCCAGCCTCGGCGCGCGGCTGGCCATGCGCATCGGCGCCCGGGTCATCAAGCCGCTGCTGGTCGTCACCTCGACCGCGCTGGCGCTGCGGCTGATCTGGCAGCTCATGTAACGGGGCGGGACCGCGCCCGCCCCGAAAGCCTTGGGCAAGGCTCAGACGAAGACGAACATCGAATCGTCCAGTTCGGCCAGCGCGACCCCTTCCAGCACCAGCCGGTTGCCGCCGCCCAGGTCGAAGACCGCATCCGTCCCGTCCTGCCGGGCCGCAGCCATCAGCGCCGCGTAATCGTCGGTGCCGGCCAGATCGACGCGGATCACCTCGGCCTGGTCCGCACCGCAGCCGCAGCCGCCGGTCTCGAAGTCGATGATGCGGTCGCTGCCGCCGTCGAAGACGAAGGTATCGCGGCCATAGCCGCCCGAGAGCAGGTCGTTCCCCGCCCCGCCATCGACCAGATCGTCGCCGAAACAGCCGTTGACGGTATCGTTGCCCGAACCGCCCATCAGCTGGTCATTGCCGAAACCGCCATGCAGGAAGTCGTTGCCGGCCTCGCCCTTCAGCGTGTCATTGCCGAAGCAGCCGTGCAGGCTGTCGTTGCCGGTGCCGCCCCACAGCGCATCATTGCCCAGCCCGCCATGCATGAAGTCGTGGCCGGCCTGGCCCCACATGCGGTCGTTGCCATTGCAGCCATGCATCGAATCGCGGCCGTCGCCGCCCCAGAGGCTGTCATTGCCGAAACCGCCGTGCAGGAAGTCGTCGCCGCCAAAGCCGCGCAGCTGGTCGTTGCCGCCGCCGCCCAGGATGCCGTCGTCGCAATCGGTGCCGTCCAGGATCTCGGGGCCGGAAACGCCGCGGATCACGTTCAGCGTGGGCAGCCGGCCCATCTGCCGCGCCAGCTCGGCAGCCACGTCGGCCAGGGTCTCGGAATAGACCGCCCAGTAATAATCATAAGACAAAGTCGCCATGGGTCTTACCTCGGTAACATGAAAAACCGCCCGAGTTCTTCGGGCGAAACCACATTCCCATATTCCCGCGGAAGGTGACATGCCGCGCCGGCCGACCGGCGCAAAACCGCCGGATCAAGCGGTTCGGAACCCGGCGATTCCCGAAACGATCAGTTCGGGAAGCCCGAGGCGCGGCGCATCTCGCCCGTGGCCATGCCGCGCCAGTTGCGGATCGGGTCGGTCAGGTATTTCCCGACCACCGGATGGCCCTCCTCCAGCAGCCCCAGATGCACCATCAGCGCGGTGATCGCCGCCTCGGCGCCGCGCGTGCCGCCGTCCGAGACCTTCAGCGCGATGCCCAGGCCGCGCTCGGGCACGATGCCGACAAAGACCGCCTCGGCCCCGGTCTTGACGGCGGCGCGGCCCTTCATGGCACGCATCAGCTCGGTGCAGGCACGGCCTTCGCCGGCGACCAGCCCGGGATGCGCGATCATCGCCTCGACCAGCCGGCGCTGCGCCGCGCCGCGCGCCCCGGCGCCGGGCCGGGCAAAGGACGCCATGGCGCGGGCCAGCCCCTCGACCGTGCAGGCGAAATTCGGCGCGGCGCAGCCGTCGATGCCCCAGCCGGCGGCAGTCTCGCCCGTGACCTCCTCGAAGGCACGGCGCACGGCGCGCTGCACCGGGTGGTCGATCTCGACATATTCCGGCCCGGCCTTCATGTGCCGCTTCAGCGTCAGGAAGCCGGCATGCTTGCCCGAGCAGTTGTTGTGGATCTGGCAGGGCGCGGTGTCGGAACAGAGCAGCCGCCGATGCTCGGCCGGGTCGCGCGGCATATGGGCGCCGCAGCGCAGATCCTCCTCCTCGAGCCCCAGGCCCGAGAGCCAGGCCGAGACCCGATCGACATGCGCCCGCGCGCCGTTGTGGCTGGCGCAGGCCAGCGCCAGTTGCTCGCTGCCCAGGCCCGCCGCATCGGCCGCGCCGCTTTCGACCAGCGGCAGCGCCTGGATCATCTTGCACGAGGACCGCGGGAAGATCACCGTGCCCGGATTGCCCCAGGCCTCGACCACGCCCTCGGCGTCCGAGATCACCACATGGCCCAGATGGCTGCTTTCGCGCAGGCCCCCGCGCCACAATTCGATCAGTCTTGCGGCCGTCATGGCTCCCCCTTGCTCTGACAATCGCGCGATGTTCCGCAAAAAAGGGGTTTTTCCCCCGTTCAATTTCGCATTATCTTGCAGCCAGATGGTTGAAAATACCACCGTCATCGGCAACAAGCCGGATCGAACCGGACCATGGCAGGAGACCAGAGCATGTTGAAATCCGCGCCGCGCGCCGCAGCGGCTGCCGCTGCAATCGCGATCGCCGCGTCTTCGCCGGTCCTGGCCCAGGACTCGACGAATGTGATCGGGACCGAGGGCGACTGGACCGTCTTCTCGGCGTCGAGCCCCAAGGAATGCTGGGCCGTGTCGGCCCCGAAATCGACGCAGAACGTCGACGCCTCGGGCAAGCCCAAGGAAGTGACGCGCGGCGACATCCGCCTCTATGTCGCCTATCGCCCCGGCCAGGGCGGCGAGGTCTCGTTCTCGGGCGGCTATCCCTTCGCACCGGATTCGACGGTCGAGGTGAATATCGGCGGCAATGTCTTCAAGCTGTTCACCGAGGGCGAAAGCGCCTGGACCGGCTCGCCCTCCGAGGACAGCAAGCTGGTCAGCGCGCTGCGCGGCGGTTCGTCGGCGGTCATCTCGGGCCGCTCGGCCCGCGGCACGGTGACCAAGGACACGTTCAGCCTGTCCGGCATCACCGCCGCGACCAACAAGGCCCAGGCCGCCTGCAAATAAGCCACGGCCACGCCACGACACGGGAACGGGGGCTTCGGCCCCTGTTTTCTTTTGGGCCGCTTTCGCCTATATAGGGGCCTTGCCCAACGCCCGGATCCGCCCAAGCCATGAACGCCCCCATCCCCGCCGCCCCGATCACGCAGGATCTTCTGACCATCCCGCGCAAGCTGCCGGAATCGGCGCTGACGAATATCGTCGGCCTGACCCGCGACCAGCTGCGCGACGCGTTGGTCCAGGCCGGGACGCCCGAAAAGCAGGCCAGGATGCGCGTCGGCCAGATCTGGCAATGGGTCTATCACTGGGGCGTGCGCGATTTCGCGCAGATGACCAACCTTGCCAAGGATTACCGCGCCTTTCTGGCCGAGCGGTTCGAGATCACGGTGCCCGAGATCGTGACCCGCCAGATCAGCGCCGACGGCACGCGCAAATACCTGCTGCGCATCGCCGGCGGGCATGAGGTCGAGACGGTCTATATCCCCGAGGAATCGCGCGGCACGCTGTGCATTTCCAGCCAGGTCGGCTGCACGCTGACCTGTTCCTTCTGCCACACCGGCACGCAGAAGCTGGTGCGCAACCTGACGGCGGGCGAGATCGTCGGCCAGGTCATGGTCGCCCGCGACGACCTGGGCGAATGGCCGCAGCCCGGCGCGCCCAAGGACGAGACCCGGCTGGTCAGCAACGTCGTCCTGATGGGCATGGGCGAGCCGCTGTATAACTTCGACAATGTCCGCGACGCCATGAAGGTGGTGATGGATGGCGAGGGCATCAGCCTGTCGCGCCGCCGCATCACGCTGTCCACCAGTGGCATCGTGCCCGAGATCGCCAAGACCGCCGAGGAGATCGGCTGCCTGCTGGCCGTCAGCTTCCACGCCACCACCGACGCGGTGCGCGACAAGCTGGTGCCGGTGAACCGCAAGTGGAACATCGAGACGCTGCTGAACGCGCTGCGCGAATACCCGCGCCTGTCGAACAGCGAACGCATCACCTTCGAATATGTCATGCTGGACGGCGTGAACGACAGCGACGAGGACGCCCGCCGCCTGGTCAAGCTGATCCGCGGCATCCCGGCCAAGATCAACCTGATCCCGTTCAACGAATGGCCGGGCGTGGCCTATCGCCGCTCGAGCTGGGAGCGGATCGAGGCCTTCGCCGACATCGTCCACAAGGCCGGCTATGCCTCGCCGATCCGCACGCCCCGGGGCGAGGACATCATGGCCGCCTGCGGCCAGCTGAAATCCGCGACCGAGCGCGGCCGCAAGTCGCGGGCCGAGATCGCGGCCGAGACCGGCAGCGCCGCCTGAGCGGACTTGCGAAAGGCCGCGTCAGCATCCGCTTACGTGCTCCATCGTCAGCGTTTCGCCAATCGACGCCAGGGCTCTGGCGCCGTTTCCTCAGCCTGTCGCCGCGGCAATCCGCCCGGCGCTTGCAAAGGAAGACAGCCCATGGAACTGAAGCGATTCACGCTGGCCCTGGCCCTGGCCGCCACGCCGCTTTCGGCATTCGCGATGCCGGCCGTCGGGGATATGGTCGGCACCAACCCGGCCGATGCGACCGCCGCCCTTGAAAAGGCCGGGTGCAAGGTCAAGGAATTCGAGCCGGAAGGCGGCAAGATCGAGGCCAAATGCACCGATGCCGACGGCAAGAGATGGGAGGTCTACATCGACCCCAAGAGCGGCGCCGTCACCGAGATCAAGGCTGATGGTTGAGCATGTCGCGCCTGGCCAAACCCGACACCGGGGGCGCCGTCGCGCCCCCCAATCCCTGGGATCCGCTGATCCGCATTTCCCATTGGGGCATCGCCGCCGCCGTCTTCGTCAACGGATTGATCGTCAAGCCCGGTGGCACCATTCACATCTGGATCGGATGGGCGGCGATGGCACTGCTGGCCGCCCGCCTGGTCTGGGGCCTCGTCGGCCCCCGCGAGGCGCGGTTTGCCGCCTTTCCGCCCGCTCCGCTGAGCGCGCTTCGGCATCTGGGACAGGTGCTGCGCGGCAGGGCGCGCGAATACCCCTCGCATAATCCGGCGGGGGCGATGATGGTCTATGCGCTCTGGCTGGGCCTGATCGTCGTCATCGCCACCGGTCTGGTGATGACAGGGGGCAAGACCCCGATCAACATCGCCGAGGAACGGGCGGCGGTCGCGGCGGGCGACTGGTCCGTCCTTGTCAAGGACGATGCCGCAGGCGATGATCGCCCCCAAGACACCAAGCTTGTCGAAGAGGTGCATGAGATTGCCGCCAACCTGCTGCTGTTCCTGGCGGTGCTGCATGTGCTGGGCGTGGCGGCCGAAAGTCGGGCCCTGGGGCGCAACCTGGTGCGGCCGATGATCCGCGGCAAAGACCGGTAGAGACGATGGACGGGCGCAAAAAGACCTCGTGGCGGAATCAATCCGCCGCCCTGGCGCTGCTCTTGCTGCTTCAGACGGTGGCGGCCGTGTTCTTCGTCGGGGATGCCCTGACCGATTTGCTGAGCTTTCCCGGCACCGCCCACGCCATCATCGAGGCCCTGGTCGCGCTGGCCTTGATCCTGGGCATCGTCATCGGCGGCTGGCAATTGCGGCTGACGCTGGAGCGGCTGCGCGACCAAGAGCGGATGCTGGACGCCGCGCGTGGCGACATGGCCCGGATCGTCGAGGGCCAGTTCGAGATCTGGGGCCTTACCTCAGCCGAGCGTGACGTGGGAAGGCTGGCGCTGAAGGGCCTGGACGTGGCCGAGATCGCCACCATTCGCAGCGCGGCGCAGGGCACGATCCGGGCGCAGTTGACGCGCATCTATGCCAAGGCGGGCGTCTCGGGACGGGCCCAGTTCGCAGCCTGGTTCGTCGAGGACCTGTTCAGCGACAGACCGGCGGCGAAGGAAGACGGCGCGCGCGCCGTCCCGCAGGAGCCCTAGCCCCCGCCCGCTTCCCGCCATCACGCCCGGTTGATCTTTCGCCGTGATTCTTGCCCCTCGCGCCCCTAGGTCGTAGAAGCGTCCCGACCCGCGAGTGAGGCGCCCCATGACCCATCCCAAACCCGTCGTCCTTTGCATCCTTGATGGCTGGGGCATTTCCGCCCGACCGCAGCAAAGCGCGCCGGACCAGGCCAGCACGCCGAACTTCGACCGGCTGATGCGCGACTGCCCGCATGCCACGCTGACCACCTTCGGCCCCGATGTCGGCCTGCCCAAGGGCCAGATGGGCAATTCCGAGGTCGGCCACACCAATATCGGCGCCGGCCGCGTCGTCGCCATGGACCTGGGCCAGATCGACCTCGCCATCGAGGACGGCAGCTTCTACCGCAACACCGGGCTTGGCGAATTCATCCGCAAGCTCAAGGCCTCGGGCGGCACGGCGCATCTGATGGGCATCATCTCGGACGGGGGCGTGCACGGCCATATCCACCATGTCGTCGCCGCCGCCCGCGCCCTGACCGAAAAGGGCGTGCCGGTCGTGGTCCACGCCGTCACCGACGGCCGCGACGTGCCGCCGAAATCCGCCCTGGGTTTCCTGACCGAACTGCAGGGCAGCCTGCCCGAGGGCGCGCGCATCGGCACCGTGGTCGGGCGCTATTTCGCCATGGACCGCGACAACCGCTGGGAGCGCGTCGCCCGCGCCTATGCCCTGATGGTGCAGGGCAAGGGCCTACCCGCGCCGGATGCCGCCACCGCGGTCGCCGATGCCTATCGCCAGGACGAGACCGACGAATTCATCCAGCCCCGGGTGATCCGCAACTATCCCGGGGCCAAGGACGGGGACGGGTTCTTCTGCCTGAACTTCCGCGCCGACCGGGCGCGCGAGATCCTGGCGGCGGTGGGCGAGCCCGGCTTTTCCGCCTTCGACACCGGGCGGCGACCGGAATGGGCGGCGCTGCTGGGCATGGTCGATTATTCGGAGCGCCACGACCAGTTCATGGACGCCGCCTATCCCAAGCGGCAGGTGGTGAACACGCTGGGCGCCTGGGTGGCGCGGAAGGGCCTGCGCCAGTTCCGCCTGGCCGAGACCGAGAAATACCCGCATGTCACCTTCTTCCTGAACGGCGGCAAGGAGACGCCGGAGCCGGGCGAGGACCGTTTCATGCCGCAAAGCCCCAAGGTCGCGACCTATGACCTGGCGCCCGAAATGGCCGCACCCGAGGTCAGCGCCAAACTGGTCGAGGCCATCGGCGCCGGCTACGACCTGATCGTGGTGAATTTCGCCAATCCCGACATGGTCGGCCATACCGGCAGCCTGCCCGCCGCGATCCGCGCCTGCGAGGCGGTGGACCAGGGCCTGGGCATGATGCTGGACGCGCTGGACCGCGCCGGCGGCGCGGCGGTGGTCATCGCCGACCACGGCAATTGCGAAACCATGATCGACCCCGAGACCGGCGGCCCGCATACCGCCCATACCGTGAACCCGGTGCCGGTCATCGTCTATGGCGGCCCGGCCGGCGCCAGCCTGCGCGACGGCCGGCTGGCCGATGTCGCGCCGACGGTGCTGGAGCTGATGGGCCTCGACCTGCCGGAGGAAATGACCGGCCGCTCGCTGATCGCGCGCGCATGAGACTGACGCTGCTTCTGCCGGTGGCGCTGGCGCTGGGGCTGGTCTCGATGGCGCCGGCGCAGACCGCGACCCCGACCCAGGGCGACGGGCAGCTGGGCCAGGCCGCGGCCGAGGCGGCCGAGGCCGCCGAGATGCTGCGCGCCGCCGTGGGCCAGCTGGACCAGGCGCTGACCGAGGACGACCAGGTCGCCTCGCTGACCCGGATGATCCGCGCCTATGAGCAGGGCCTGTCGGCGCTGCGCGACGGGCTGCGCCGCGCCGGCGTGCGCGAGCAGGAAATCCGCACCGAATTCGACGCCCGCCGCGACCGGCTGGGCCGGGTGCTGGGGGTGATGACCTCGATGCAGCGCTCGCCCGAGACCATGCTGCTCTTGCATCCCTCGGGGCCCGAGGCTTCGGCCCGGGCCGGGATGATCCTCGCCTCGGTCGCGCCGGGGCTCGAGGCCGAAGCCAAGGAGATGCAGCAGAAGCTCGAGGAGATCCGCACCGTCCGCGCCATCCAGCTGAGCGCCGCCAATGTGCTGGCGCAGGGCCTGGGCCAGGTGCAGGAGGCGCGGCGGCTGCTGGCCTCGGCCGTCACCGACCGTTCCAGCCTGCCGGTGCGCTTCGGCGAGGACCCCAAGGAACTGACCGCGCTGGTGCAATCGGCCGATACGCTGGACGCCTTCGCCTCGGGCATCACCGGGATGGAGCAGGACGTGGGCGCGCCCATGGCCGATTTCGAGGGCGCCCAGGGCAGCCTGGCGCTGCCCGCCATCGGCAAGGTGATCCGCCGCTACAACGAACCCGACGCGGCCGGGGTGGAACGCCCGGGACTGGTCATCGCCACCGCGCCCGCCGCGCTGGTCACGACGCCCTGGCCGGCGACGATCCGCTATCGCGGTCCCTTGCTGGATTACGGCAATGTGATGATCCTTGAACCCGCGCGCGGCTATCTGATGATATTTGCCGGCCTCGCGCAGGTCTTTGGCGAGACCGGCGACGTGCTGGCGGCGGGCGAGCCCGTCGGGCTGATGGGCGGCGCGGAACCGCCGGCGCAGGAATTCGGGGCCGAGTTCGTCGCCAATGCCGCCACTGGCGGCGGCGCCGGGCAAAGCGAAACACTGTATGTTGAACTGCGCCGGGGCAAGGAAATGCTGGACCCGGCCGAGTGGTTCGTGATGAATCCGATTATCGGCGATGCCACGCAGGGTGGAACGGGCCAAAACGCAACCGGGCAGGACGGGACGGAATGAAACACTATCTTCTGGCAGGGGCGATCGGCACGCTTGCGGGCGCCGTGGTCGCTACGCAATTCGCCGGCCCCCTGGTCGCGCAGGAAACCGGCAAGAACGCCTCGGTCTATGAGCAGCTCGACCTGTTCGGCAATGTCTTCGAACGGGTGCGCGCCGATTATGTCGAGTCGGTGGACGACAAGAAGCTGATCGAGGCAGCGATCAACGGCATGCTGACCTCGCTCGACCCGCATTCCTCCTTCCTGGCCGCCAAGGATTACGAGGACATGCAGACCCAGACCCGCGGCAGCTTCGGCGGCCTCGGCATCGAGGTCGGGCAGGAGGACGGGCTCGTGAAGGTCATCTCGCCCATCGACGACACGCCCGCGGCCGAGGCGGGCGTGAAGGCCGGCGATTTCATCACCCATGTGAACGGCGAATCGCTGATGGGGCTGAACCTCGACGAGGCGGTCGAGAAGATGCGCGGCCCCATCGGCTCGGAAATCAAGATCACCATCCTGCGCGAGGGCGAGAAGGAACCCTTCGACCTGACCATGACGCGCGACACCATCAAGCTGACCGTGGTCAAGACCCGGATCGAGGGTCACGCCGTGGTGCTGCGCGTCACCACCTTCAACGACGAGACCATGGACACGCTGCGCACCGAGATGGCCAAGGCGATCAAGGACGCCGGCGGCATCGACAAGGTCACGGGCTTCGTGCTGGACCTGCGCAACAACCCGGGCGGGCTGTTGAACCAGGCCATCGACGTCTCGGACGCCTTCCTCGACAAGGGCGAGATCGTCTCGACCCGCGGCCGCAAGCCCGAGGAATCGGAACGCTGGAACGCCAAGCCGGGCGACCTGGCCGAGGGCAAGCCGATGGTGGCGCTGATCAACGGCGGCTCGGCCTCGGCCTCGGAGATCGTCACCGGCGCGCTTCAGGATCACCGCCGCGCCATCGTCGTGGGCACCAAGTCCTTCGGCAAGGGCTCGGTCCAGACCGTGATGCCGGTCACCGCCGACAGCGCCATCCGCCTGACCACGGCGCGCTATTACACGCCGTCCGGCCGGTCGATCCAGGCGCTGGGGATCCAGCCCGACATCATCGTCGAGCAGCCGACCCCGCCCCAGGCCGCGGAGGGCGAGGACGAGAACAAGCCCAAGACCGATTCGAAATTCCTCAGCTCCGAGGCCGACCTGCGCGGCGCGCTGAACAACGACGCCGTGTCGGACGAGGAGAAGAAGCAGATGCAGGAGGAGGCCAAGGAGGTCGAGGCCACCGCCAAGCTGCGCGAGGAGGATTACCAGTTGGCCTATGCCGTGGACATCCTGAAGGGGCTGGCGGCGATGGACTACAACGCCAAGGCCGTGCCCGAGGCGGCCAAGCCCGCCAATACCGGCGAGAACGCGGCGCAGGGCGCGCAGACGCAATGACCGAGCTGTTGGGGCCTTCGGGCCTGCCCTATCGGCCCTGCGCCGGGGTGGTGCTGATCAACCCGGCCGGCCTGGTCTTTGCCGGGCAGCGCATCGACAACCCGACCCCGGCCTGGCAGATGCCGCAGGGCGGCATCGACGCGGGCGAGACGCCGCGCGACGCCGCGCTGCGCGAGCTGGTCGAGGAGACCGGCGTCACCACCGACCTGGTGGACGTGCTGGCCGAGACCGCCGACTGGGTGACCTACGACCTGCCGCCCGAGCTGCTGGGCAAGGTCTGGAAGGGCAAATACGGCGGCCAGAAGCAGAAATGGTTCGCCATGCGTTTCCTTGGCCCGGACGAGGCGGTGCGGATCGCCACCGAACATCCCGAGTTCGACCGCTGGCAATGGATGCGCGCGGCCGATGTGCTGGAATCCATCGTGCCCTTCAAGCGCGATGTCTATGCGCGCGTATTGGGCGAGTTCCGCGAGATCCTGGCCTGATCGCGCCGGTGGCGCGGCAGGTGTTGGGTATTTGCAGAGCAAAGAAGTCGAAGGGCGGCCGGGATGGGCCGCCCTTTGCCGTTCAGCTGCGCAGCAGGGCCAGCAGGCTTGTGTCGGCATAGCCGTCGGGCGTGACGCCGCGGGCGCGCTGGAAGGCCTTGATCGCCTCGGCCGACTGACTGCCGAGCTTGCCGTCCACCCCGCCGGTGTCGAAGCCCTTGGCCATCAGCAGGCGCTGGATCTCGGCCTTTTCGCTGGTCGAGAGCGTGCGGTCGCCGCGCGGCCATGACCCTTGGATGCCGGGGCGGCCGGCGATGGATTCGCCCAGGTAGCTGACGGCCAGGGCGTAGCTGTCCGAGGCGTTGTATTTCAGGATGGCGCGGAAGTTTTCCGTGATCAGGAAGGCCGGGCCGCGCGATCCGGCCGGGACCAGGATCGAGCCCGAGGGCACCGCGCTGCCGTTGCGGGTGCGCACGCCCATGGCCGCCCATTGGCTGCCCGAGCGCTGCACCGCCTTGCCGGCGTTGTTGAAGTCGAAGTCGGGCGGCAGGATGACCTCGGTCCCCCAGGGCTGGCCGGGGCGCCAGCCGTTCTGACGCAGGTAATGCGCGGTCGAGGCCAGCGCGTCGGTCGGATCGTCCGACCAGATGTCGCGGCGGCCGTCGCCGTTGAAATCCACCGCATGCGCCAGGAAGGACGAGGGCATGAACTGCGTATGCCCCATGGCGCCGGCCCAGCTGCCGACCATATGCGCGCTGTCCACGTCGCCCGACTGGATGATGCGCAGCGCCGAGACCAGCTCGCCGGCGAAGAATTCGCCGCGCCGGCCGTCATAGGCCAGCGTCGCCAGCGCCGGCACGATGCGGGTATTGCCGCGATTGGCGCCGAAGTTCGATTCCATGCCCCAGACCGCCAGCACCACCTCGCGCGGGACGCCATAGCGCGATTCGATGGCGGCCAGCGTCGAGGAATATTGCGCCGCCTTGCTGCGGCCGGTGGCGCCGCGCGTGCCGATGGCGCCGTCGAGATAGTCCCAGACCGGTTTGGCGAATTCGCTCTGCTTGCGGTCGAGCGCGATCAGGCTGGGCATGAAATGCGCATCCGCCATGGCGCGGTCGAAGGTCGCGCCCGAGATACCCGCCGCGAGCGCGCGGGGGCGGAAGCTGGCCACCCAGCTCTGGAAGCCCGCCTCGCTGCCCTGGCCGTTCGCCGTGGGCAGGCCGCCGAAATTGCCGCCGGGGGCGCCGGGCGTGCGGTTCATCGACACCCCGCAGCCGGCCAGGCCGGCAATCAGGATCGCGCCAAGGGCGATGCGGGAAATCCGTCTGGTCATGCTGCCTGTCCGCTCTGCTTGTTCTGGTTGCGGGCCAGTCTAGCGGCGGCGGCGGGCGATGGATAGTCAATCCTCGCCGTAAAGCGGCTCCATCTGCGCCACGATCACCGCGTTCTCGGCCAGGGCGCGGTCCATCAGGGCGCGCTCTTCCTCGGGGATCTCATGGCCCTCGGCCAGGCGCTCGTCGATGCTGCCGTGGCCGGTGACCTCGATCGGGGCCAGGCCCGCCTGCTTCAGGATGGCGACGGTTTCGCGCACCGCCTCGTCCTCGTCCTTGCCCGAGGCGTAGCAGACCAGCGCGGCGCCCGTCGCGCCTTCCGGCAGGCCGTCGTCCCTGGCGCGGCCGACCTCGACCAGAAGCGTATAGACCTGCTGGGTCATGGCTTTCCCTTCCTGCGGTTTTGCCGTCATATCGCCCGAAACCAAGGAGGGGACAATGAGCAAGAGCCTGCGCCGCGTGCAATCAGCCCTGGAGGCCGCCGGCCTGGCGGTCGAGATCCGCGAGACCGACGACAGCGCCAGCACCGCCGAGGGCGCGGCGGCCGCGGTCGGCTGCGCGGTCGACCAGATCGCCAAGTCGATCATCTTTCGCGGCGAGGCCTCGGGCCATGTCGTCCTGTTCCTGACCGCCGGCGGCAATCGCGTCGATCCGGCCAAGGCCACGGCGCTGGCCGGGCAAAACCTGGGCAAGGCCGATGCCGAGCTGATCCGCGCCGAGACCGGCTTTGCCATCGGCGGCGTCGCCCCGGTCGGTCACCTGAACCGGATCGAGGCCTGGCTGGACCCGCGCCTGCTGGATTTCGAACAGGTCTGGGCGGCGGCGGGCACGCCGCGCCATGTCTTTGCCATCGCCCCCGCAGACCTGCTGCGGCTGACCGGGGCCACGACGGCCGATTTCACCGCCTGATATGAAAAGGGGCGGGATCGACCCGCCCCGTTTTCGCTAGCCGGCCACCGCTCGGTAGAGCCAGATCAGCACCACCGCGCCGATCAGCCCGGCCACGCCCTGCGCCAGCCAACTGCCGGCCTGCGCGTTCAGGCCCACGAGACCCAGGAGCGCGTTGCCGACCACGGCCCCGACGATACCCAGGATGACATTGAGAAAGACCCCGGTGTCGGCCTTCATGATATTGCTGGCGATCCAGCCCGCGAGACCGCCGACGATGATCGCGGCAATCCAACCCAAACCCTGCATGTGAAACTCCGCTTGCTGCTGAGGCTGCGGAATTGAACGCGGGCGGGGCGGATCGGTTTCACATCGGATTCACGCCAGGGTGAATCCGATGCAGGCGCGCAACAGCTCAGTCGCGCAGCAACTCGTTGATCGAGGTCTTGGAGCGGGTCTGCGCATCGACGCGCTTCACGATCACCGCGCAGTAAAGGTTCACGCCGTTCTTCGACGGCAGCGAGCCCGCGACCACGACCGAACCGGCCGGAACCTCGCCATACATCACCTCGCCGGTCTCGCGGTCGACGATCTTGGTCGACTTGCCGATGAAGACGCCCATGCCCAGGACCGAGCCCTCGCGCACGATGCAGCCCTCGACCACCTCGGAACGGGCGCCGATAAAGCAGTTGTCCTCGATGATGGTCGGGCCGGCCTGCATCGGCTCCAGCACGCCGCCGATGCCGACGCCGCCCGACAGGTGGACGTTCTTGCCGATCTGCGCGCAGCTGCCGACGGTGGCCCAGGTGTCGACCATGGTGCCCTCATCGACATAGGCGCCCAGGTTCACGAAGCTGGGCATCAGCACCACGCCCTTGGCGATATAGGCCGAGCGGCGCACGATGCAGTTCGGCACGGCGCGAAACCCGGCCTCGCGCCAGCGGTTCTCGCCCCAGCCAGCGAACTTGCTGTCCACCTTGTCCCACCAGGTGCCGTTCTGCGGGCCGCCCGGCTGCATCTCCATGTCCTTCAGCCGAAAGCCCAGGAGCACCGCCTTTTTCGCCCATTGGTTCACATGCCAGTCGGCGCCACGCTTTTCGGCGACGCGCAGCGCGCCCTTGTCCAGCGCCTCGAGCGTCGCCTCGATGGCGTCGCGGGCCTCGCCCCTGGTGGCCGGGGTGATCTGGTCGCGGATCTCCCAGGCGGATTCGATGGCGGCTTCAAGGGCGTCATTCGACATGGTCTGGCCTCTCTCGGGATGGAAACTCGTGCCCAAGGGCTATAAGCCGAGGGCTGCGGCCGTGCAATGTACGGCGACCCGTGCCAGAGGTTTGGATGATGGACGAAGAAGAGCGCAGCCACCCCTTCCGCGACAGCCAGCAGGACGTGGCAGCGGCGCGCATCACCCCCGACACGCCGCAGACCCGCGCCCCGGCCTATCGGCTGGCCTTCACCGATACCGAATTCATGCTGCGCGAGGAGCTGCGCCCGGTGCGGCTGCAGCTGGAGCTGCTGAAGCCGCAGATGATCATGGACGCGCGCGGCATCCGCTCGACCGTGGTGATGTTCGGTGGCGCGCGCATCCCGGCGCCGGCGGAAAGGGACAGCGCCCGCACCCCGGAACTGGCGGCGCTGTCGCGCTATTACGACGAGGCGCGCAGCTTTGCCCGCCAGATGACCGAGCGCAGTCTGGAAAGCTATGGCGCCGAGAACGTCATCTGCACCGGCGGCGGCCCGGGCGTGATGCAGGCCGGCAACATGGGGGCATTCCAGGCCGGCGGAATCTCGATCGGCCTGTCCATCGTGCTGCCGCATGAACAGGCGCCGAACCAATATGTGACGCCCGACCTGTGCTTCAACTTCCACTATTTCGCGATCAGGAAGATGCATTTCCTGATGCGCGCCAAGGCGGTGACGGTGTTCCCCGGCGGCTTCGGCACGCTCGACGAGATGTTCGAGGCGCTGACCCTGATCCAGACCGGCCGCATGGCGCGGGTGCCCTTCATCCTGTTCGGCCGCGAGTTCTGGCACAAGGTCATCAACTGGCAGGCGCTGGCCGAGGCCGGCACCATCAGCCCCGAGGATCTGGAGCTGATCAGCTTCGTCGAAACCGCCGAGGAAGCCGTCGCGATCATCGACAACTGGGTCGTGCCCTGCCCCTGAGGCAGGTCACTTCGGCCACCAGGCGACGAAATCATTCGGCCCGACGCTGACAGGCGGCCCGCCGGCGCGGCGCTGCACCTCCTCTGCCGCGGCCAGCGCCGCGCCTTCGCGATAGATCGCATAGGTCAGCTCGGGCCGCATCTCGGGCTCGGGCTGGTCCTCGACCGCGCGCACGACGATGGTGCCCAGCTTCAGGGCGCGCTGGAACGCCTCGTCGTCGCCATACATCGCGTTGAGGAACTTGATGACCTTGGCGCGGAACACGGCGCGGTCCTGCGGCCCGTCGGAATCCTCGACGGCGGATTTGGTCGGTGCGACGCGCCGGGTCTCGCCCTGTGTCGCCTCGCGGGCATGGCCGATGCCCTCGTGGCCCAGCTGCACGTCGGCGCTGGCAGCGGCGGATTCCTCGACCGGCGGGATCTCGGCCTCGGCCGCGGCGATGGTCGGGCCGGCGGCGTCGCCGGGACGGAGCTGCGGCGCGGCGGCGGGTCCGGCGCGGCTTTGGATCGGGTTGGCGAGAGGGATCATGGCATACCTGGCGACTCATTGACGGAATGCCGCATCATAACCCGAAAGCCGCGGTTTTCAGCCGCGCCTCCCGGGATAAATGCGTAAAACCTTAATGGTTATAGAGGGTTGCCGGGTTGTCAGGACGGCAAGCCGGATCTTCTTGCGTGTCGCCGGAGATTGCATTCCGGCAAGCGGCCGAGCCATCACCGGCCGGCACCCTGTCGCTCACGACTTGGACGACTGAGATCGAGCGAATGACGGCTCTCGACTCGCTGGTCTGGGACACATCCCCGGCGCGATCCGTCGCACCGGGGTTTGCCGTGCCATAAAACCCATTCTGCCGCGTAGCGCAGCCGGGGATTGGTCTGTCTATTCTGCTAGTGGGCTAGTTCAGTAGCAAGCTAGAGTGCTAGCAAAGATAGTATCCAGTGCATGATGTTGTTTATAAGCATTTGTTATCAGGGTCTGCACCAGGTGGAACTGCGCATTTCTTACCCAAAAGAGGCACTTCCACCACGACAAGGCAGCATTCAATTATACCTGCCGCGCTTCCATCCAGATGTTTTTGGATGGCAGAATCTGAAGCGAAGGAAACCGTCACATTATCGGCTTCCTTGGCTCCATATTCAGAAGGGTTAGTGCGAATTTTTATCTTCCCATTCTTTCTTGAACTCATCAACCGATTTTGCCATTGACTCCCCCATGGAAAAAACAAGGTGCTATCAAGAATACACTAAAACACAAAAAGCTTTCCTTTTCACATCTTCACCGCGCGTCAGATCGGCAGGCGGAATTCCTATCCTGCGGGACCGCATGAGCCGCGCGCCCCTCGGCGCAACGAAACTTCCTGGTTGCCGGCAGCAGGACTCGGCGATCTGGCGGCCGGGTTGTCGGGCATGCAGGCGTCAATGCGCCGCCCTGGGCCGCGCGGCAAGCCCATGAAACCCCTCGCCTTCCGCTTGCTTGCAGACCATTTGCGCCAAGCCTCAAGCCCCCGCAAAAGCCAGCCGGCACCGGAAGTCGCCGCCAAGCCTCGGCGCCTTGCAGGACCTCGTCGTTGCGCGAAGCTCGGGACCAGCCGCAGCCTTCGGCTCCCGCTATTCGCGGTGATAGGGGCTGCCGGCCAGGATGGTGGTGGCGCGATAGATCTGCTCGGCCAGCATGACCCGCACCAGCATATGCGGCCAGACCATGCGGCCGAAGCTGACCGCCAGGTCGGCCCGCGACCGCAAGCCGGGGTCGATCCCGTCCGTGCCGCCGATCACGAAGGCCAGGTCGCGCGCCGCGTCGCGGAAGCCGGCGATGCGGGCGGCGAATTCGGGCGAGCTGAGCATCTGCCCGCGTTCGTCCAGCACCACCAGCGCGGCACCGTCGGGGATGGCCCTGGCCAGCAGCGGCGCCTCGGCCGCCATGCCGCCGCCGCGCTTGTCCTCGACCTCGACCAGGTTCACCGGCGGCAGGCCAAGCGCGCGGCCCGCCTTGGCGTGGCGGTCAAGGTAATCGGCGATCAGGCTCGCCTCCGGTCCCTGCCGCAGCCGCCCGACCGCGGCAATGACCATGCGCATGGCTCAGTTCTGGGGCTTGCGGGCCGCTTCCTCGGCGGCGTGGTCGGCGCGCAGCCGGTCCAGCGTGGCCGAGCGCAGCGCGTCGGCGGGCATCCACATCTTTTCCAGCTGATAGAATTCGCGGACCTCGGGGCGGAAGACATGGACGATCACGTCGTCGGTGTCGATCAGCACCCAGTCGCCGGTTTCCTTGCCTTCGACGCGGGCCGAGCGGCCAGTCTGTTCTTTCAGGCGCTCCACCAGCTTTTCGGCGATGGCGGCCACCTGGCGCGCATTGCGACCCGAGGCGATCACCATGTGATCGGCCATGGCCGAACGGCCGCGCAGGTCGATGGTCACGACATCCTCGGCCTTGTCGTCGTCGAGAGAGGCAAGAATGCGGTCCAGCAGCTGATCGCTGGTCAGCCCGGGCTCCGCGGTGGTCGCTGCCGGCACAGGGGCCGACGGGACGGTATTGGACAGGGGTTCATCCTCCGGTCAACGCGCCGTTCACCCCCGGCGCCGGGCCCTTTCAATGTAGCACGGAATCGCGCCCGCTCAATGCGGGGGCGCAGGAATTCTGGGCGGGTTCGCATAAAGACAGGCGGAAACCGGCAGATTTCCCCAGGGATCGGGGCAGCGCACCAGGCCCGAGCTCCAGGCCAGCCGGGGGTGGTCCAGCCGCACCAAGTGCCGCGCGCGCTCCATCGGCGTGTCGGCCAGATAGACCGCCAGGGTGAAAATTGCCACGCAGATCAGCGGGATCACCCGCAGGACGATGCGAATCAGCATGCCCGATCCTTTCCCTCAGTTCCGGGGGCAAGATAGAGGCCAATGCTCAACATGGAATTAACAGCCGCGTGTGACGATGTTGAACGCGGGCCAAAACCGGCGTATGACTGCCGACATGCAAGGATTCGTCTATTTCGATATCCATGACCGCGCCCGCCTGCCCGGCCGGTTCTACGGCGAAAGCCTGTCCGTCACCGCGCGACTTTGACGGGTGGCGGCGCCTGCGCGCGCGCCAGGTCCAGCGGACCACCAGCGATTTTCCCTAGCTACTCTTTCGGAAAGAGACAGCCATGACTGGCAAGACCAATGCGGGCGCGCCCCGCACCCTGTATGACAAGATCTTCGACGCCCATGTGGTGGACCGGCAAGAGGACGGCACCTGCATCCTCTATATCGACCGCCACTTGGTGCATGAAGTGACCTCGCCCCAGGCCTTCGAGGGGCTGCGCATGGCCGGCCGCAAGGTCCATTCGCCCGAGCGCACCATCGCCGTGCCGGACCACAACGTGCCCACCACCGCCGACCGCGTGAACGGGATCGAGAACCCCGAGGGCCGCATCCAGGTCGCCGAGCTGGACAAGAACGCCCGCGAATTCGGGCTGAACTATTACCCGATGAGCGACATCCGCCAAGGCATCGTGCATATCGTCGGCCCGGAACAGGGCTGGACCCTGCCCGGCATGACGGTCGTTTGCGGCGACAGCCATACCGCGACGCATGGCGCCTTCGGCGCGCTGGCGCATGGCATCGGCACCTCGGAAGTCGAGCACGTCCTGGCGACGCAAACGCTGATCCAGAAGAAATCCAAAAACATGAAGGTGGAGATCACCGGCAAGCTGCGTCCCGGCGTCACCGCCAAGGACATCACCCTGGCGGTGATCGGCAAGACCGGCACCGCCGGCGGCACCGGCTATGTCATCGAATATTGCGGCGAGGCGATCCGCGACCTGTCGATGGAAGGCCGCATGACCGTCTGCAACATGGCGATCGAGGGCGGCGCCCGCGCCGGCCTGATCGCGCCGGACGAAAAGACCTTCGCCTATTGCATGGGCCGCCCGCACGCCCCGAAGGGCGCCGCCTGGGAGGCCGCCGTCAGCTGGTGGAAGACGCTGTTCACCGACGAGGGCGCGCATTGGGACAAGGTCATCACCATCCGCGGCGAGGACATCGCCCCGGTGGTGACCTGGGGGACCTCGCCCGAGGACGTGGTGGCGATCACCGACAAGGTCCCGGCCCCCGAGGATTTCGAGGGCGGCAAGGTCGAGGCCGCGCGCCGCTCCCTCGACTACATGGGCCTGAAGCCCGGCACGCCGCTGAACGAGGTCAGGATCGACGCGGTCTTCATCGGCTCCTGCACCAACGGCCGGATCGAGGACCTGCGCGCCGCCGCAGGCATCCTGAAAGGCAAGCACCTGGCGCCGGGCGTGCGCGGCATGGTCGTGCCCGGCTCGGGCCTGGTGCGCCTGCAGGCCGAGGAAGAGGGTCTGGACAAGATCTTTACCGACGCCGGCTTCGAATGGCGGCTGGCGGGCTGCTCGATGTGCCTGGGCATGAACCCCGACCAGCTGGCGCCGGGCGAGCGCTGCGCCGCGACCTCGAACCGCAATTTCGAGGGCCGCATGGGCCGCGGCGGCCGCACCCATCTGATGTCGCCGGTGATGGCGGCGGCGGCGGGGATCGCGGGTCACCTGACCGACGTGCGCGAACTGCTGGCGGAAACCGTCTGATGCCTGCGGGCGGGGTCTTAGCGGCCCCGCCTCAGCAGCATCAGGGCGTTGATCGCGATCAGCACCAGCCCGGCGTTCTCGAACCAGAAGTTGAACTTGAGGTTCGCGAAATCCAGGCTGAGGAGCCTGTCGACATGATGGAAACCCACCGCGCGCACCAGCACGAAACCGCACAGCACGGCCAGCCCGACCAGGGCCAGGCCATTGCCGCGCATGTGCCCGCGCAGGGATTTCGTCGCCCAGAGCAGCGCGCCCGCCACGCCCAGCACCAGCCCGGCGATGAAGGCCAGCTGCACCAGCCAGCGGTTGTCGTACCAGCCCTGGGCATGGGCCATGCAGCGCCCGGTGGCGGTCAGCGCGGTCTGCAGGTCGAGCTGCTTGTTGAGGGCCAAGGCCGCCATCAGCACCGCGATGGCCAGCCACAGCCCGCGCGCCGCGCGGGCGGGGCGGCGGCGCAGCACGGCAATCGCCAGCGCCAGGCAGGCCAGATAGGACAGCACCGTCAGCCAGCCGGTGATCTCGGGGTCGCCGATCTGCGGCGTCCAGTCGCGCGCAATGCAGGCACGCAGGGCGGAAAGGCTGGAAAAACCGAAAAACATCAGCGAAACCCGTATGCACATGGCGCCGCGCGCCGGACGGGTCTCGGTTAACGGGGGCTGCGCCCCCAAGTCAATTCTGCGAGGATCAAGAAATGGACAAGTTCACCACCCTGACCGGCATCGCGGCCCCCATGCCGCTGGTCAATATCGACACCGACATGATCATCCCGAAACAGTTCCTGAAGACGATCCACCGCTCGGGTCTGGGCAAGAACCTGTTCGACGAGATGCGCTTCAACCCCGACGGGACCGAGGTGCCGGATTTCGTGCTGAACCAGCCGGCCTGGCGCGACAGCCAGATCATCGTCGCCGGCGACAACTTCGGCTGCGGCTCGTCGCGCGAACACGCGCCCTGGGCGCTCTTGGATTTCGGCATCCGCTGCGTGATCTCGACCAGCTTCGCCGACATCTTCTACAACAACTGCTTCAAGAACGGCATCCTGCCCATCGTCATGCCGCCCGAGGTGGTGGAGGTGCTGATGGAGGACGCCCGCAAGGGCGCCAATGCCCGCATGACCGTGGACCTCGAGAACCTGACCGTGACCACCTCGGACGGGCAGAGCTTCCCCTTCGAGCTGGACCCCTTCCGCCGTCACTGCCTGCTGAACGGGTTGGACGACATCGGCCTGACCATGGAAAAGGCCCCGTCGATCGACGCCTATGAGACGCAGATGGCCCAGAGCCGGCCTTGGGTCTAAGGGCGCTCGCCCTTGCCTTGGCGGTCGCTGCCCTGCCGGCGGCGGCCGCGCCGTTGCGCATCGCCACCTACAGCCCCGACCTGTCGCGCGACGGGCCGGGGCTTTTGCTGCGCGATCTCGGCCGCGAGGATGCGCAGGTCGCCGCCGTCGTCGCCGTGCTGGCCGAGACCCGGCCCGACGTGCTGCTGCTGACCGATTTCGACTGGGACTATGAGGACCGGGCGCTGGACGCCTTTGCCGCCCGGCTGGCACAGGCCGGGCTGGATTATCCGCATCGCTTCGCCGCCCGGCCGAACAGCGGCATGGCGACCGGGCTGGACCTGGACGCGGACGGGCGGCTGGGCACGGCGGACGATGCCCAGGGCTTCGGCGAATTCACCGGCCAGGGCGGCATGGCGATCCTATCGCGCCACCCCATCGGTCCGGTGACGGATTACACGGATGTGCTGTGGCGCGACCTGCCCGGCAATCTGATGCCCAAGCTGCCCGAGGATGTTCGGGCGCTGCGCCGGCTGTCCTCGACCGGGCATTGGGACGCGGTGGTGACGGTGGCGGGCCGGCCGCTGCACCTGCTGGCCATGTCGGCCACGCCGCCGGTCTTCGACGGGCCCGAGGATCTGAACGGCCGCCGCAATCATGACGAGCTGGCCTTCTGGCTGGGCCACCTGCCCGATGCGCCCTTCGTGCTGGCCGGGAACCTGAACCTGGATCCCCAGGACAGCGAGGGCCGGCCGCAGGCGCTGGCGCAGGTCATGGCCCATGTCACCGACCCCCTGCCCCGCAGCGCCGGCGGCGCGGCGGCCAGGGGCGGCGTCAACGACAGCCACAAGGGCGACCCGGGCCTCGATACCGGCGACTGGCCCGACGACAAGCCGCCGGGCAACCTGCGGGTGGATTACGTGCTGCCCGCGAAGGGGCTGAAGATCACCGATTCGGGCGTGTTCTGGCCGGCCGAGGGGCCGCTCGCCAAGGCGGCGCTGACCGCTTCCGCACATCGCCTGGTCTGGGTGGAGCTGGACTGGCCATGACCCAATTCGACGATGCCGACCGCGACACGCTCGACCGCATCCTGCGCTGGCGCCGCGACATGCGGCATTTCCGCACCGACCCGGTGCCCGAACCCTTGCTGGACGAACTCCACGCCGCGATGGAGCTCGCGCCCTCGGTCGGCAATTCCCGGCCCTGGCGGGTGATCCGCGTCGAAAGCCCGGACCTGCGGGCCGAGATCCGCGCCGATTTCCTGCGCTGCAATGCCGAGGCCGCCGCGGGCTATCAGGGCGAGCAGCGCCGCGCCTATGACGCGCTGAAGCTGGCCGGGCTGGACCGGGCGCCGGTCTGGCTGGCGGTCTTTACCGACACGAGCCCTGCCGAGGGCCACGGGTTGGGCCGCGCCACCATGCCCGCAACGCTGCACCAGTCCACCGCCATGGCGATCCATACGCTGTGGCTGGCGGCGCGGGTGCGCGGGCTGGGGCTGGGCATGGTCTCGATCCTGGACCCGGCGCATGTCGGCCTGCTGCTGCAGGTGCCCGAGGGTTGGGAGTTCACCGCGCTTCTGTGCCTCGGCTGGCCCGAGTTCACCGACGACACGCCGCTGCTGCATCGCACCGGCTGGCAGGCCAATACCGCGCCGGGCTGGCAGAAACGCTAGGCCCCGCCGTGGTCGCGGCGGGGCCCGTTTTCTGGGGACGGCGGCTTACTGCTGCGGCGCGGGCGGCGGGCCCATCGGCTGCCCATTCACGCTGATCTGGCCGCCTTCCGGCATCTGGATGTCCCAGACCGCATCGCCGCCCTCGCCCGGCTTCGACATGGCGCGGGCCATGCGCAGCATCATCAGCGGCTGCGCGGCCTCGTCCTGCGGCGCGGCGGCCAGCGCCGATTCCAGCGTGTCGAGCCCGCTGGCCGAGACCAGCGCCGCGCCCACCGGCGCCGCGCCCGGACCGACCGCCACATCGGCGCGATAGTCGATCTGGTAGCCGTCGCCCTTGATCTGCGAGGGCGCCAGTTTCAGCATCGCCTTGCCGCCGGGCAGCAAGGCCTGCTGCATCTGCTCGGGCGACAGCCTGGCCAGCGGCTCCTCGGCATTCAGATCGAAACTTTCGATCAGCAGCTTTGCCGGCGCCGCCAGGTCGAAGTCCGAGGCGGCGAAGTCCAGCGACACCTCTTGCGGCAGGATCGGCGCGACCCAAGGCGGCAGCACGCCCTCGGGCACGGTCAGGCCGGAAAGCACCAGCTTCTCGGCCAGCCGCCCGTCCGGCACAGCACCGCTGAGCCCCAGGCCCAGCGTGGCCGAGGCCAGGCCGAATTCGCCGATGGGCGAGCCGATCTTCATGTCGCGGATCGCCATCTCCAGGCTCAGGTCGTCCCACAGCGGCATGGCGGCGGCCAGCCGGTCGCGCAGCCCGTCCTGCGACTGCTTGATCTGCGCCTCGGACGGATGGGCAACGAACCAGGCCAGAAGCGACAGCATGCCATCCGAGCGCGCGCCGGCCATCAGCCCCTTGCCGTCATAGCCGGGGGCCGACACCTCGATCAGCATCGGCGCGCCGCCGGGGCCGGACATCAGTTCCTGGCTTTGCTTCAGGTCGGTGGCGGTGAACGTCATCGCCTGGTCCACGCCGCCCGCCTTGCCGGCGGTGCCGGTCATTTCGACCTCCATCCGCGCCGTGGTCTGGTGGTCGCGCGAGACGACCTGCGGCGCGGCATCCGGCGCGGGCGCGACGGGCATGCCGTCCGGCCCCACCGCTTCGGGCGGGGCATATTGCACGGAATCGATGACGTAATCGGTCATCACCGCCTTCTGCTCGCGGAAGCCCTTCAGCGCCGCGTCCCAGGTGCCGGTGGATTGCACCTTGGCGGTGCCCTTCTGCTCGAACATCTTCGGCACCACCACCGACCAGCTGAGCACCTGGTCCTCGCTGACGCCCCAGCTGCCGTCGCCATTGTCGGTCAAGGCATAGGTCAGGGGCGAGACGGTGATCTGCGCTTTGGCATCCGGCACCTGCGCCAGAAGCGGCGCCGGGTCGATCTTCAGCTGGTAGCTGTCGCCCTGCGGGGTGACGCTGACCACGCCCTCGGTCGCGCCCAGGTAGGTCTGCAGGACGCCGGTCAGCCGCGCCGCGCCCTCGTCGGTCGCCGGCACCGCCCAGGCGGCCGAGACCGGCCCCAGCGCCAGCAGCGCCACAAGTCCTTGTCTGAAATGGATCATGAATATTCCTCTCGCACGCAGGCAAAGCCGTTCAACGTCGTCAGATGAGCCGATTCCGGCCTAGAACTCCACCCCCGGCTGGGCCTTGATGCCGTCGCGGAACGGATGCTTCACCATCTCCATCTCGGTCACGAGATCGGCGGCGGCGATCAGTTCCGGCTTCGCATTGCGCCCGGTCAGCACGACATGGGTCATCGGCGGCTTTTCGTCCTGCAGAAAGCCCAGCACCTCGTCCAGGTCCAGGTAGTCATAGCGCAGCGCGATGTTGATCTCGTCCAGCAGCACCATGCGGATTTCGGGGTCGCGGATCAGTTCCTTGGCCTTGTCCCAGCCGGCGCGGGCGGCGGCGATGTCGCGGGCCTTGTCCTGCGTCTCCCAGGTGAAGCCCTCGCCCATGGCGTGGAACTGGCACAAATCGCCGAAATGCGTGGTCAAGAGCCGGCGCTCGCCGGTGTCCCAGGCGCCCTTGATGAACTGCACCACGGCGCAGGGCATGCCATGGGCGATGCAGCGCAGGATCATGCCGAAGCCGGACGAGGACTTGCCCTTGCCCTTGCCGGTATGGACGATGATCAGGCCCTTTTCGCCCTGCTTTCCGGCCATCATCCGGTCGCGGGCGGCCTTGACCTTGGCCATCTTCTGGGCGTGGCGGGCGTTGTCGTCGGTTTCCATCGGGACTCCTTTGCTTGACAAGCGGGGGCCGGCAGCGCAGAGCATGAGGCGCGCCGGTTCCTGTCCTATGACAGGTGAAAAGGGAATGCGACGGGTGAAAGCCCGAAAGCAGCCGCCCCCGCGACCGTGACCGGAAAGGTCGCCCGATGCCACTGGCCCGCAAGGCCGGGAAGGCGGGCGCCCGTGGGCGATCAGCCCGAATCCGCAAGCCGGGAGACCTGCCGCGCAACGAAGGATTGACCGGCGGACGGGGTGTTCCTGCTGGGGTTCGGGCGCCTGCGCCCTGCCTCATGCCGCCATGACCAGGGGACTTGAGGCATGACCGTGACGCTGCATGTCTGCATCACCTGCCGCGCCGGCGAGCCCGTCGTCGACGGCCAGCCCGTGCCGGGACAGCGCCTGATGGCGGCGCTGCTGCGCCACCCCGATCCGGCGGGCGTGGTGATCCGCCCGGTCGAATGCCTGTCCGCCTGTTCGAACGGTGCCGCCATCGCGCTCTCCGGCCCCGACCGCTGGACCTATGTCTATGGCCGCATGGAGGCCCAGGACGCCGCCGAGATCCTGCAAGGCGCCAGCGCCTATGCCGCCACGCCCGACGGCATCGTGCCATGGCGCGAGCGCAGCCCGATTTTCCGCAAGCGCAGCATCGCGCGCATTCCTCCCCCCTTGGCCTCCCGACTGGATGAATCATGACCGACCTGACCAAGACCCCCGTCACCGTCATCACCGGCTTCCTGGGCGCCGGCAAGACCACGCTGATCCGCCACCTGATGGCGAACCCGCAGGGCAAGCGGCTGGCGGTGCTGGTCAATGAATTCGGCACCATGGGCGTCGATGGCGAGATCCTGAAATCCTGCGCCGATGCGAATTGCCCCGAGGAGAACATCCTCGAGCTTTCGAACGGCTGCATCTGCTGCACGGTGGCCGACGACTTCATCCCGACGCTGGAAAAGCTGATGGCGATGCCCGCGCGGCCCGACCACATCCTGATCGAGACCTCGGGCCTGGCGCTGCCGAAGCCGCTGCTCAAGGCCTTCGACTGGCCGGCGATCCGCTCGCGCATCACCGTGGACGGGGTGGTCGCGCTGGCCGATGCCGAGGCCGTGGCCGCCGGCCGCTTCGCCCCGGACGAGGCCGCGGTCGCGGCCCAGCGTGCCACCGATCCCGGCCTGGACCACGAGACGCCCTTGTCCGAGGTGTTCGAGGACCAGATCGCCTGCGCCGATATCGTGCTGCTCAGCAAGGCCGACCTGGCAGGCGCGGACGGGCTGGCCGCCGCCCGCGCGGTGATCGAGGCCGAAACCCCGCGCCGCCTGCCGATCCTGCCCTTGACCGACGGCATCATCGACCCGCGGCTGATCCTGGGCCTGGCGGCGGCGGCCGAGGACGACCTCGCCGCCCGCCCCAGCCATCACGACGGCGCCGATGACCACGAACACGACGATTTCGATTCGGTGGTGATCGACCTGCCGGAAATCGCAGACCCCGCCGATCTGGCCGCCCGCATCCAGCGGCTGGCGCGCGAGCAGAAGGCGCTGCGGGTCAAGGGCCATGTCGCCGTCGCCGGCAAGCCGATGCGCCTGCTGGTGCAGGCGGTGGGCGAGCGCGTGCGCCATCAGTTCGACCGGCCCTGGGGCGATCGGCCGCGCCTGTCGCGCCTTGTCGTCATCGCCGAGCATGACGACATCGACGAAGCCGCGATCTGGGCGGTTCTGGTGGGTTAGATGCACGTCGTTTTCCGCGAAAGCCGGGGGCTCGAGGAAACCGAGACCCCCACCGATCCCGGCCAGACCCCGGCCGATCTGGTGGTGCTGTCCTATTCCGACAGCGACCTCGGCGCCTTCGCGGCCGGCTGGCATCGCGCCCAGGGCGGCCTGCCCGCGCTGCGGCTGCTGAACATCTCGGCGCTGCGCCACCCGGTTTCGGTCGATCAATATGCCGATGCGGTGCTGTCCCATGCCCGCGCCGTGCTGGTGCGGCTGATCGGCGGCGAGGCCTATTGGCCCTATGGCATCGCCACGCTGCAAGACCTGGCCCGCCGGCAGGGCATCGCGCTGGCGCTGCTGCCCGCCGACGGCCGCCCCGATCCGGTGCTGGAGCGGTTCTCGACCCTGCCGGGCGAGACGCTGCGCAGCCTGTCGGCGCTTTGCGACCAGGGCGGCGCGGTGGCGGCGCAGATGGCGCTGGCGGAACTGGCGCGGGCGGCGGGGCTGGACGCCGCGCCGGTCGCCGGCCAGCCGCAGGTGCCCGACTTCGGCTTCTACGACCCCGACCGGGGCGTGACCGACCGGCCCGAGCCCGGGGTGCTGGTCAGCTTCTATCGCAGCTACCTGACCAGCGCCGACCTCGGCCCGGTCGATGCGATGATCCGGGCGCTGCGCGCGGCGGGCCTGCCGGCCAGCGGGGTCTTCGCGCCCTCGCTGAAGGCGCCGGGCTTCGCGGCCTGGCTCGCGCCGCACTTGGCCGATACGCGGGCGGTGGTGAACCTGACCGCCTTTTCCGCGCGCGACGATGCCGGCGCCACGCCCTTCGACGCGGCGGATTGCCCCGTGTTCCAGGTCGCGCTCTCGACCGCTACGCGGGACTTGTGGGCCGCCGAGGATCGCGGCCTTTCCGCCGCCGATCTTGCCATGCATGTCGTGCTGCCCGAGGTCGACGGCCGCATCTTCCTGGGCGCGATCAGCTTCAAGGCGGCCCAGCCGCGCGATCCCGACCTGCAATTCGCCCGCCTGGTCCACGCCCCCGACCCGGTGCTGGTCGCGCAGGCGGCGGCGCGGATCCGGGCGCGGCTGGCGCTGCCCGCGGCGCGGCGGGCGGTGGTGCTCTCGACCTATCCCGGCAAGGCGCATCAGCTGGCCCATGCGGTCGGGCTGGACGCGCTGGCATCGGCGGGCGCCATGCTGGGCCTGGACCACGCCGGGCTGGCGCACAGGCTGCTGACCGAGCGCATCGACTGGCCCGCTGCCGACTACCGCGCCGCGCTGGCGACCCTGCCGCAGAGCCTGCGCGACGATCTGCATGCGGCCTGGGGCCCACCGCCCGAGAGGCTGGGTTTCGCCGCCATCCGCCACGGCGCCGACCTGATCGCGCTGCAGCCCGAACGCGGCGCGGTACAAACCCGCGCCGACGACTACCACGACCTCGGCCGCACCCCGCGCCACGAATACGTGGCCTTTTACCTGTGGCTGCGGACCCAGGCCGAGGCCCTGGTCCATATGGGCGCGCATGGCACGCTGGAATGGCTGCCGGGCAAGTCGGTGGCGCTGTCGCCGGCCTGCTGGCCGCAGGCGCTGCTGGGCGACCTGCCGGTCGTCTATCCCTTCATCGTCAACGATCCGGGCGAGGCGGCGCAGGCCAAGCGCCGGCTTTCCGCGGTGACGCTGGGCCACCTGCCGCCGCCGCTGGTCGCGGCCGAGATGCCGGAGAACCTGGCGCATCTGGAACGGCTGCTGGACGAATATTCGACCGCCGACGGGCTGGACCCGCGCCGCCGCGACCGGCTGATCGGCGCCATCCGCGACGAGGCGCGCGCGGCGGGCGTCGAGGCCGACCTGGGCCTGCCGCCCGCCGCCGCCGCCGCCGAGGCGATCCCGTTGATCGACCGCTTCCTCTGCGATCTCAAGGACAGCCGCTTCGGCGACGGGCTGCACGTCTATGGCGCCGCGCCGGGCGAGGCGCAGGGGCTGGCCCGCGCGCTGGCCGGGCGGCCGGTCGCGCCGGGCCCGTCGGGTTCGCCCGCGCGGGGCCGGCCGGATGTGCTGCCGACCGGGCGCAACCTGTTTTCCGTGGACCCGCGCGCCGTGCCCAGCCGAAACGCCCATGCCCAGGGGGTGAAGCTGGCCGAGGAGCTGCTGCGCCGCCACCTGCAAGACCACGGCGACTGGCCGCGCGGGCTGGTCGTCGACCTGTGGGGCAGCGCCACCATGCGCACGGCGGGCGAGGAATTCGCCATGGCGCTGCATCTGGCGGGGCTTGCGCCGCGCTGGGATGCGGGCTCGGGCCGGGTCGCCGGCGTCGAAGTGGTCCCGCTGGCGGAACTGGGCCGGCCGCGCATCGACCTGACGCTGCGGGTCTCGGGCCTGTTTCGCGACATCTTCCCGGGTCTCGCGCAGCTGTTCGAGACTGGCGCCGCCGCGCTGGCCACCCGCGACGAGGCGCCCGCGGACAACCCTTACCTGGCGCGCGCCCCCCGGGTCTTTGGCCCGAAGCCCGGGCTCTATGGGATGGGCATCGGCGATCTGGCCGAGACCTTCACCGCCGAGGCGCGGGCAGCGGCGGGCGAGGCCTGGCTCGCCGCATCCTCGCATGCCATCGGCGCCGACGGGCGCATCTCGCACCGGTCGCAGGCGCTCCGCGACAGGCTGGCCGGGGCCGACGCCTTCGTCCATGCCCAGGACCTGCCGGAATCCGACCTGCTGCTGGCCGCCGATTATGCCGCGCATGAGGCCGGTTTCGCCGCCGCCATGGCGCGGATCGGGGCCGCGGTCCCGGCGCTTTACCATCTGGACGCGACGCGGCCCGACGCACCGCGCGCCCGCACCCTGACCGAAGAGATCGCCCGCGTCACCCGCGCCCGCGCCGCCAACCCCGCCTGGGCCGACGGCATGATGCGGCACGGCTTTCGCGGCGCGGCCGAGATCGCGGCGACGCTGGACCATATGGCGGCCTTCGCCAATCTGGCGGGGGTGGTGCCGGGACATCTGTTCGACCTCTATCATGCCGCGACGCTGGGCCGGCCCGAGGTGGTGGCGTTCATGGCGCGGGAAAACCCGGCCGCGCTGGACGCAATGCGGGCGCTGTTCGCGCGGCTCTTGGAGGCGGGCCTCTGGGTCAGCCGGCGCAATTCGGTCCTGGGGGTGGCATGAGCTTTCAGGTCAAGGGCTGGTGTCCCGGCGCGCTGCGGCCGATGCAATCGGGCGACGGGCTGGTCCTGCGCATCCGGGCGCGCAATGGCCGGCTGGCGGCGGATCAAGTGCAGGCCATCGCCGACCTGTCCTGGAGCCACGGCAACGGGCTGATCGACCTGACCAGCCGCGCCAACCTGCAATTGCGCGGGCTGGACGCGGCCGGCCATGCCAAGGCCGTCGCGGCGCTGGCGGCGCTGGACCTGCTGGACGCCACGCCCGAGGCCGAGGCGCGGCGCAATGTCATGCTGTCGCCGCTGGCCCCGCTGGGCGGCGCGGCCTGGGCCGAGGCCGCGCGGCTGGCCGCCCTGCTGACCGCGCCCGACGCCCCGGCGCTGCCGGGCAAGTTCGGCTTTGCCGTGGACGAGGCCGCGCCGGTGCTGGCGATGGCGCCGACCGATGTCCGGCTGATCCCCGGCCCCGGCGGCTGGCGCTGCTGGCCCGAAGGCGCCGACTGGTCGCTGCCGGGCGGGGCCGAGACCGCGCTGGCGCTGGCGCGCTGGTTCGTGGTGCAGGGCGGCATGCGCGACGGGCGCGGCCGCATGGCGGCGTTGGCGGCCCGCGTGCCGCCGCCGCCGGGCGCCGTTCCGGGCCCGCGACCGCGGCCTGCCGCGCCGCCGCAGCCCGGCGCGAGCCTTGGCGGCTGGCTGATCGGCTTCGCCTTCGGGCAGGTCACGGCGGCGCAGCTGGCCCGGATCGGCGCGCCGGTGCGGCTGACGCCCTGGCGGATGCTGCTGGTGGAATCCGACGCGCCGGTCCGGCTCGCCGGGGCCATCGAGGCCCCGGACGACCCGCTGCTGCGCAGCCACGCCTGCACCGGCGCGCCCGGCTGCCCGCAGGCCCTGGCCGATGTGCGCGCCCTGGCCCGCCGGCTGGCGCCCAAGCTCGGCGGCACGCTGCACGCCAGCGGCTGCGCCAAGGGCTGCGCGCGGCAAGGCCCGGCCTCGGTCACGCTGGTCGCGGTCGGACCGGACCGCTTCGACCTGATCCGCGACGGCACGCCGTCCGATCCGCCGGCGGCGCGGCAGCTGAGCGCGGCAGAGATCCTGCGCTTGCCCGATTTCGCGCCGCGTGCCATCCCCACGAAAAACCAGGGCCCGACCATGCATCACTACGAAACCGACGGCGCCGCGATCTATCGCCAGTCCTTCGCCACCATCCGCGCCGAGGCAAAGCTGGCGCGCTTTTCCCCCGAGGAAGAGCCGGTCGTGGTGCGCATGATCCATGCCGCCGGGCTGGTCGGGCTGGAACGCGACGTGCAATTCTCGGCCGGCATGGCCGAGGCGGCGCGGGCGGCGCTGGCGGCTGGCGCGCCGATCCTTTGCGACGCGCGCATGGTCAGCGAGGGCATCACCCGCCCGCGCCTGCCCACCGCGAATCGCGTGATCTGCACCCTGCACGACCCGCGCGTGCCCGAACTGGCCGCGCACATGGGCAATACCCGCAGCGCGGCGGCGCTGGAGCTGTGGCGCGACGACCTTGCCGGCGCCGTGGTCGCCATCGGCAATGCGCCGACGGCGCTGTTCCACCTGCTGAACATGCTGAAGGACCCCGCCTGCCCGCGGCCGGCGGCGATCATCGGCTGTCCGGTGGGCTTCGTCGGCGCCGCCGAATCCAAGGAGGCGCTGATGGCCGACCTGCCGGCGCCGGCGCTTGTCGTGCGCGGCCGCCTGGGTGGCTCGGCCATCACCGTCGCCGCCGTCAACGCGCTGGCCAGCCGGAAGGAATGACCATGGGCCCGAAACCCGGAAAGATCATCTGCGCCGGCCTTGGTCCGGGCGACCCCGACCTGATCTCGGTCCGTGCCGACCGGGCGATCCGGCAGGCGCGCCAGATCGCCTATTTCCGCAAGAAGGGCCGGCCGGGCCAGGCCCGCCGCATCGTGGCCGAGATGCTGGCCCCGGGCGTCATCGAGCACGCGATGGAATATCCGGTGACGGTCGAGATCCCTTTCGACAGCCCGGAATACAACCGCCTGCTGTCGGCCTTCTACGACGACTGGACCGCGCGGCTGGCGGCGCTGGCCGCGACCGGCGACGTGGTGGTGCTGTGCGAGGGCGACCCGCTGTTCTATGGCTCGTTCATGCATCTGCATGCCCGCTTGCAGGGCCTGGCCGAGGTCGAGGTGATCCCCGGCATTCCCGGCATGACCGGCTGCTGGAACGCCATCGGCCAGCCGATGACCTGGGGCGACGACGCCATGACGGTGCTGATGGGCACGCTGCCCGAGGCGGAGCTGGCCCGCCACATGCAGCAGGCGCAGGCGCTGGTGGTGATGAAGACCGGCCGCAACCTGCCCAAGATCGCCCGCGCGCTGGCGGCCTCGGGCCGCATGGCCGACGCCTGGCTGGTCGAGCGCGGCACCATGCCGAACCAGCGCGTGACCCCTCTGGCGCAGGCCGACCTGGACGCCTGCCCCTATTTCGCGACCGTGCTGGTGCATGGCAACGGCCGCCGTCCACTGGCGGATGCCGCCGAATGAGCGGCTGGGTCGCGGTCGCGGGCCTGGGCCCCGGCGCCGGGGATCTGCTCACCCCCGAGGTCGCAGCCGCGCTGGCCGAGGCGACCGACGTGGTCGGCTATATCCCCTATGTCGCCCGCATCGCGCCGCGTGCCGGGCTGGTGCTGCACCCCTCGGACAACCGCGTCGAGCTGGACCGCGCCCGCCATGCGCTGGACCTGGCCGCAGCGGGGCGACGGGTGGCGGTGGTTTCCTCGGGCGATCCGGGCGTCTTCGCCATGGCCTCGGCGCTCTTCGAGGCGCTGGAGGGGCGCGCGGATGCGCCCGAGATCCGCATCCTGCCCGGCATCACCGCCATGCTGGCGGCCGCCGCCCGGCTGGGCGCGCCGCTGGGGCATGATTTCTGCGCCATCAACCTGTCGGACAACCTGAAGCCCTGGGCCCTGATCGAGAAACGCCTGCGGCTCGCGGCGCAGGCGGATTTCGCCATGGCCTTCTACAACCCGCGCTCGCGCGCCCGCCCCGAGGGCTTTGCCCGCGTGCTGGAGATCCTGCGCGAGGAATGCGGGCCCGGGCGCCTGATCAGCTTCGCCCGCGCCGTCTCGACCCCGGACGAGGCGATCCGCACCACCACGCTGGCCGAGGCCCGCGCCGAAATGGCCGACATGCGCACCATGGTCATCCTGGGCAACAGCGCCACGCGGCGGGTCGGCCCTTGGGTCTATACGCCCCGGTCGGCGCCATGAAGCCAGGCCATCACCTCGGCCACCGTCGCCACGCTGCGGCGATGGGGCAGCGCGGGCCGGTCGATCATCACCACCGGCAGGCCCAGCTGGCGCGCGGCGGCGAGCTTGGCCTCGGCCGCGCGGCCGCCGGCATTCTTGGCGACGACATGGGCGACGGCATGGCGCTGCATCAGCGCCACGTCCCCGGCCACCGTATAGGGCCCGCGCGAGGCGATCAGCGTCGCGTCGCGCAGGGGATGGGCCGCGACCTCGGCAAAGCGCAAGAGCCAGCGGTGGTTCAGCCCGACGAAGGGCGCCAGGTTCTGCCGGCCGATGGCCAGGAACACGGTCGAGCCGTCGCCGGGCAGCGCCCGCGCCGCCGCCGCGTAATCCGCCACGCGGGTCCAGCGGTCACCGGGCTGCGGGGTCCAGGCCGGACGCTCCAGCGCGATCAGCGCCACCCCGGCCCGCGCGCAGGCAGCGATGGCATTGCGGCTCATGCCCTCGGCAAAGGGATGCGTCGCGTCGATGACATGGCTGATGCCGTTCTCGCGCAGGAACAGCAGCAGCCCCTCGACCCCGCCGAAGCCGCCGATGCGGGTCGGCAGCGGCTGCGGGGCGGGGTTCTCGGTGCGGCCGGCATAGGAGAACACCGCCTCCGTTCCGGCCTCGGACAGGGCGCGGGCCATGGCGCCGGCCTCGGTCGTGCCGCCCAGAAGAAGGATGCGCGTCATGGCTGAGCCCTGGCTGTCGATCATCGGTCTGGGCGAAGATGGACCGGCAGGTCTGACCGACGCAAGCCGCGAGGCGCTGGCCGGCGCGGAAATCGTCTTCGGCGCGCCCCGGCACCTGGCGCTGGCGGGTGTCCCCGGGCAGGCCTGGCCGGTGCCGTTTTCGGTGGCACCGCTTCTGGCGCAGCGCGGGCGGCGGGTGGCGGCGCTGGTCTCGGGCGATCCGTTCTGGCATGGCGCCGGGGCCACGCTGGCCGAGGCGCTGGCGCCCGGCGAATGGCGCGCCTATCCCGCCCCGGGCACGTTCTCGCTGGCCGCCGCCCGGCTGGGCTGGCGGCTGGAGGAGGTGGCTTGCCTGGGCCTGCACGCCGCGCCCTTCGCGCGGCTGCGCCCGCTGCTGACGCGGGGGGCGCGAGCGATCTGCCTGCTGCGCGACGGCGACGCCCCGCGCGGCCTGGCCGAATGGCTGGCAGCGCAGGGGCTGGGTGCAACGCGCATGGTGGTGCTGGAAGCCCTGGGCGGCCCGCGCGAGCGCATCCGGCAGGCGCGGGCGGACGGCTTTGCGCTGGACTGCACCGCCCCGGTCGCGGTGGCGCTGGACGGGGCGGACCTGCCGCCGGGCAGCGGCTTGCCGCGCGGCTTCGGCCTGCCCGACGACGCCTTTGCCCATGACGGCCAGATCACCCGGCAAGCGGTGCGGGCGGTGACGCTGGCGCATCTGGCGCCTCGGGTCGGGGAACTCTTGTGGGACATCGGCGGCGGCTCGGGCTCGGTCAGCGTGGAATGGTGCCTGAACGGCGGGCGCGCGGTGACGGTCGAGCCGCGGCCCGGCCGGCTGGCGAACATCGCCGCCAATATCGAGGCCTTCGGGCTGGCCGGCCGCATGCGCAGCGTCGCGGGCGCGGCGCCCGCGGCGCTGGCCGGCCTGCCCGCGCCCGATGCGATCTTCGTCGGCGGCGGGGCCAGCGCCGAGGTGATCGCCGCCCTGCCCCCGGCCCGGCTGGTCGTCAATGCCGTCACGCTGGAGACCGAGGCGCTGGTCGCGCAGCTGCACGCCCGGCTCGGCGGCCACCTGACCCGCCTGTCGGTCGAGGAGGCGGCGCCGCTCGGCCGGATGCGCGGTTGGACCCCGGCCCGCAGCGTCACCATCTGGAGCCGGCCATGAGGGTCGCGGGCCTGGGTTTCCGCAAGGCGGCCGGCACCGCCTCGCTGGCCGACGCGCTGGCCCGGGCGGGCGCCGCCGATGCGCTGGCCACCGCAACGGCCAAGGCCGAGGCGCCGGCGATCCGCACCCTGGCCGCGCAACTGGCCCTGCCGCTGCTGGCGGTCGATGTCGCGGGCCGCGCCACCCCCACCCAATCGCCGCGCGTCCGCGCGCTTTTTGCCACCGGCTCGCTGGCCGAGGCGGCGGCGCTGGCGGCGCTGGCCCCCGGCGCCCGCATCGTGACCCCCCGCGTCCTTTCGCAAGACGGCATGGCGACCTGCGCCATTGCCGAAGGAGACCCCGCATGACCGTCCATTTCATCGGCGCCGGCCCCGGTGCCGCCGACCTCATCACCCTGCGGGGGCGCGACCTGATCGCCGCCTGCCCGGTCTGCCTTTACGCCGGCAGCCTCGTGCCGCGGGCGCTGCTGAGCCATTGCCCGCCCGGCGCGCGGATCGTCAACACCGCCAGCATGGACCTGGACGCGATCGTCGCCGAGATCGCCGCCGCGCATGCCGCAGGCCATGACGTGGCGCGGCTGCATTCGGGCGACCTGTCGGTCTGGTCGGCGATGGGCGAACAGTTGCGGCGGCTGCGCGCGGCCGGCATCCCCTATGACGTGACGCCGGGCGTGCCCAGCTTCGCCGCCGCAGCCGCCGCGCTGGGGGCGGAGCTGACCCTGCCGGGCGTCGCGCAATCGGTGGTGCTGACCCGGACCTCGGGGCGCGCCTCCGCGATGCCCGAGGGTGAGACGCTGGCGAATTTCGCCGCCACCGGCGCCACGCTGGCGATCCACCTGTCGGTGCATGTGCTGGACCGCGTGCTGTCGGAACTGACCCCGCATTACGGCGCCGATTGCCCGGTCGCGGTGGTGTTCCGCGCCAGTTGGCCCGACCAGCGCATCATCCGCGCCACGCTTTCGACGCTGGACCCCGGCATCGGCGAAGGCGAGCGCACGGCGCTGATCCTGGTCGGCGCGGCCCTGGCGGCCGAGTGCTTCGACGAAAGCCGGCTTTATGCCGGCGATTACGACCGCCGCTTCCGCCCGGTCGGCACCGCGCCGCGGTTCCCGGAATGAGGGGGATTCTGGTCAGCGCGCCCGCTTCGGGCTCGGGGAAAACCACGGTCACGCTGGGGCTGATCGCGGCCCTGCGGGCACGGGGCCTCGCGGTCCAGCCGTTCAAGAGCGGGCCGGATTACATCGACCCGGCCTTTCACCGCGCGGCGGCGGGGCGCGAGTCGTTCAACCTGGACAGCTGGGCCATGGGCCGGGCGCAGATCGCGCATCTGGTCGGCAGCGCCGGGCCTGCCGATATCGCGGTGGCCGAGGGCTCGATGGGGCTTTTCGACGGGGTGGCCCGGCCGGGCGGCTGCGGCAATGGCGCCAGCGCCGACATGGCCGCGCTGACCGGCTGGCCGGTGCTGCTGGTGATCGATGCCAAGGGCCAGGCGCAATCCGCCGCCGCCGTGGCGCTGGGGTTTCGCGAGATGCGGCGCGACGTGGCGCTGGCCGGCGTGGTGCTGAACCGCACAGCCTCGCCCCGGCACGAGGCGCTGATGCGGCTCGCCTTCGACCGGCTTGCGATCCCGGTGCTGGGCGTGCTGCCGCGAGAGGCCGGGATCGAGCTGCCCGAGCGCCACCTGGGCCTGGTGCAGGCGCGCGAACATGCCGCGCTGGACGCGCTGCTGGCCCAGGCGGGCGCGGCCGCCGCCCGGCACCTGGACCTGGACGCGATCATCGCGGCGGCGCGGGGCGGCATCGCGCCCGAGCCGTTCCGTCCGCTGCCGCCGCCGGCCGAGCGCATCGCCCTGGCGCAGGACGATGCGTTTTCCTTTGTCTATCCGCATCTGATCGCCGGCTGGCGCGCGGCGGGGGCGGTGATCCTGCCCTTCTCGCCCCTGGCGGATCAGGTGCCCGACGACAGCGCCGGGGCCTGCTGGCTGCCCGGCGGCTATCCCGAACTGCACGCCGGCCGGCTGGCCTCGGCCGCGCGGTTCCGCGACGGGCTGCGGCGCTTCGCCGAGACCCGGCCGGTGCATGGCGAATGTGGCGGCTATATGGCGATGGGCGCCGGGCTGGTCGATGCGCAGGGCACGCGGCACCAGATGGCCGGGCTCTTGGGGCTGGAGACCAGCTACGCGCAGCGCCGCATGCACCTGGGCTATCGCCGGGCCATGCCGATGGGCGGGCTCTACCCGCAGCCGCTGGCGGGGCACGAGTTCCACTATGCCACCATCCTCGCCCAGCCCGACGCGCCCCTGGCCCGCGTCACCGACGCCAATGGCGATGCGGTGCCCGAGACCGGATCGCAGCGCGGCCATGCCTCGGGCAGCTTCTTCCACCTGATCGGAGAGGCGCCATGATCGAACTGACGCTGATCGGCATCGGCACCGGCAGCCCCGGCCACCTGACCCGCGACGGCATCGCGGCCATGGCGGCGGCCGACCTTATCCTGATCCCCGCGAAGGGCGGGGACAAGGCCGACCTGGCGCAGCTGCGCCAGGCGCTGGTCCGGCGCGTGCTGGCCAGCCCGCCGCCCATGGCGCTGTTCGAGATGCCCGCCCGCGAGGCGAAACACGGCTATCGCCAGGGCGTCGAGGCCTGGCACGACGCCATCGCCGAGCAGTGGGAAAAGGTCATCCGCAGCCATGGCGCCATCCGCCCGGCGCTGCTGGTCTGGGGCGATCCCTCGCTTTACGACAGCACGCTGCGCATCGCCGGGCGCGTGGCGCGCCGCCTGCCGCTGACCCTGCGCGTCATTCCCGGCATCACCGCGATCCAGGCGCTTTGCGCCGCGCATGCCATCCCGCTGAACGCGGTCGCCGAGCCGGTCACCATCACCACCGGCCGGCAGATCCGCGACCACGGCTGGCCCCCCGGCACCGACCGCGCCGTGGTCATGCTGGACGGGGATTGCGCGTTCCAGAGCCTCGACCCCGAGGGGGTGCAGATCTGGTGGGGCGCCTTCCTGGGCATGCCCGAGGAGCTGCTGATCGCCGGCCCCCTGGCCGAGGCCGGCCCGCGCATCCTGGCCGCCCGCGCCAGGGCCCGCGCCGCACATGGCTGGATCATGGACATCTATCTGCTGCAACGCAGCCGGCCGGCAGGTTGAAAAGCCGCCGCCCATGCCCGCGTGGAGGGAGGAGACGCGGGCATGAACGGCGGTCTGCCATGAAGACCCCGTGCGGCCCGGGGTAGACGGGGGATGCGGCCCCGTCCTCCTCAGGTTGCGCCGCAATGCAGCATCAGGCAAGCAAAACCGTCCGCAGACCCGACTGCCGCGCGCCGCTGCCCGGATTTTGCGCAAAACCCGGCACCCACGGCCCAAAAAGCCGGAGGAAGGGCGCGGTTCTTCACGGAATCGGCATTGCAGCCGCGTTGGCAGAACCGGCCGGTTGTGCGACGCTTGGCCGACGCGCGCCTTTGAAAATGCAGCCGAAAGCCACATGAAAGGAATTGATATGCGCCTGATCCTCGCCGCCGCGCTGGCCACGATGCCGCTGGCCGCCATCGCCCAGGACGACGACCCGATCCACCAAGCCATCGAGGCCCGCCACGGCTTCTATCAGATGCTGGCGATCAACATGGGCATGCTTTCGGGCATGGCCAAGGGCGACGTTGCCTATGACGAGGCCGCGGCCAGCCGCGCCGCCGCCAATATCGAGGCGCTGACCCATTACGACCTGCCCAGCCTGTTCATCGAGGGCAGCGCCCATGGCCAGGCCGAGGACAGCGCCGCCAAGCCCGCGATCTGGACCGACATGGACGAGTTCCGCGCCAAGTTCGCCGGGCTGCAAGAGGCCGCGACCGGCGCCTCGGAGGCGGTGAAGGGCGGCGCGGCGAATGTCGGGCCGGTGGTGCAGAAGCTGGGCGGCGCCTGCAAGGCCTGCCACGACAATTTCCGCGAAAAGAGCTGATGCCGGGGCCGGTGCGAGAGGTCCGGCTGTGGGACCCGCTGTTGCGCGGGTTCCACTGGCTCTTGGCGTTTTTCGTCACCGCCGGCTGGTGCCTGGGCCAGTTCGGCCCCGCCAAGATGACGCTGCATTTCTGGTGCGGCTATGTCGTGGCGGGGCTTTTGCTGTTCCGGCTGCTCTGGGGCTTTGTCGGCCCGGCGCCGGCGCGGTTCTCGCATTTCATCCGCGGACCTGGCGCCATCGCCGGCTATATGCGCGGCATGTTCCTGCGCGAGCCCAGCCACTGGCCCGGCCACAACCCGCTGGGCGCGCTGTCGGTGATCGCCATGCTGGCGGTGCTGGCGGCGCAGGTCAGCAGCGGCCTGATCTCGGACCCGGACGACTATATCAACGTCGGGCCGCTGGCCTCCTCTGTCAGCAGCGCCACGCGCGCCAAGGCGGTGGGCTGGCACGGTTTGGGCGCCAACCTGATCCTGCTGCTGGTGGTGCTGCACATCGGGGTGATCCTGTTCTATCGCTTCTGGAAGCGCGAGGATCTGGTCCGGCCGATGCTGACCGGGGTGAAGCAGGTGCGCGACCGCGAATCGTGATTTGTTCGAATCGCCCCTGCGTGTCAGCCTGATGCCGTGCAAGCGAGAAAAGGAGAACGCGAGATGATCCGCAAGACCGCCGCCGTTGCCTTGGTGCTGGTGGTGACGGCGCTGCCGGCCCTGGCCGATTGCCCGGGCCACAAGGTGAAACAGGACCAGTCGGCCCAGACCCAGACCGAACGGCCGGTGCTGCCGCAGACCACCAACAGCTAGGCGGGGAATTTCCCCCGCCCTGGCTCAGTTGAACCTGTTGTCGCGCGGGAAGCCGCGCGGCGCCATGTAGCCCGTGCCGGCCCGCTTGCCCAGCCATTCGGTCAGGTCGGGCTCGGTCCTCGTGCGGCCACCGCTTTCCTGCCAGCGCAGCCCTTCGGCCAGGGTGATGCAGATCGCATCCGACAGGCCGCCGTCCTTGTATTTCTGCAACCGCACGCCCTTGCCGCGGCCCATCTCGGGCAGCTCGTCCAAGGGGAAGACCAGCAGCTTGCGGTTGTCGCCCACCACCGCGACATGGTCGCCGGTGACGGGACGGCACAGCGCGGCCTCGCCATTCAGCACCTGCTTGCCGGCGCGGGTCTGCGCCAGAATGTCGGCGGCCGGCACGATGAAGCCGTCCCCGGCCTTCGAGGCGACCAGCCAGCGCCCCTCGCGCCAGGGGAACATGGCGATCACGCCGGCGTCGTTCGGCAGGTCGATCATCAGCCGCAGGGGCTCGCCCATGCCGCGGCCGCCGGGCAGGTTGTTCGCCGGCAGGGTATAGAAGCGGCCGTTGGCGCCGAAGACCATCAGCTTGTCGGTGGTCTCGGCGTGGAAGGCCATGAAGGGGCCGTCGCCGTCCTTGAACTTGACCTCGGCATCCAGCGGCTGGTGGCCCTTCATGGCGCGGATCCAGCCCATCTTGGACAGGATCACCGTGACCGGCTCGCGCTCGATCATCGAATCCATGTCGATCTCGGCCACCTCGCCGGCCTCGCCGATCTCGGTGCGGCGCTGGCCGCCGGGGGCGGATTTGCCGAATTTCGTCCGCGTCTCGCGCAATTCGCCAGCGATGCGGCCCCATTGCGCCGATTCATCCGCCAGCATCGCCATCAGCTCGGCCCGCTCGGCGGTCAGGGTCTCGTGCTCGGTGCGCAGCTCCATTTCCTCGAGCCGGCGCAGCGCGCGCAGGCGCATGTTCAGGATCGCCTCGACCTGCACCTCGGACAGCCGGAACTCGGCCATCATCACCGCCTTGGGCTCGTCCTCGTGGCGGATGATCTCGATCACCCGGTCGAGGTTCAGGAAGGCGATCATATAGCCCTCCAGCACCTCGAGCCGCGCCGCGATCTTGTCGAGCCGGTGGTTCGAGCGGCGCAAGAGCACCTCGCGCCGGTGGTCGAGGAAGGCGCGCAGCACCTCTTTCAGCGAGCAGACCTTGGGCACGCGGCCGTCGATCAGCACGTTCATGTTCAGGCCGAAGCGCACTTCCAGGTCGCTGACCCGGAACAACGCCGCCATCAGCTGCTCGGGGTCCACGGCGCGGGTGCGCGGCTCCAGCACGATGCGGATGTCCTCGGCCGATTCGTCGCGGACATCGGCCAGGATCGGCACCTTCTTCAGCTGGATCACCTCGGCGAGCCGCTCGATCAGCTTGGATTTCTGCACCTGATAGGGGATCTCGGTCACGACCACCTGCCAGTTGCCGCGGCCCAGGTCCTCGACCGACCAGCGCGCGCGCAGGCGCAGGCTGCCGCGGCCGGTGCGGTAGGCCTCGGCGATCACCTCGCGCGATTCGACCAGCACGCCGCCGGTCGGGAAATCCGGGCCGGGAATGATGGAAACCAGCGTCTCGTCGCGCGCATCCGGCGCCTTGATCAGATGCAGGCAGGCGTCGATGACCTCGTGCAGGTTGTGCGGCGGCACGTTGGTCGCCATGCCCACCGCGATGCCGCTGGCGCCGTTGCACAAGAGGTTCGGAAAGGCCGCCGGCAGCACGATGGGCTCTTCCAGCGTGCCGTCGTAGTTCGGGCGGAAATCGACCGCATTCTCGGCCAGGCCCTCCATCAGCGCCTCGGCGGCGGCGGTCAGGCGGGCCTCGGTATAGCGGCTGGCGGCGGGGTTGTCGCCGTCGATATTGCCGAAGTTGCCCTGCCCGTCCACCAGTGGATAGCGCATGGCGAAGGGCTGGGCGAGCCGCGCCATGGCGTCATAGATCGCCGCGTCGCCGTGGGGGTGATAGTTGCCCATCACGTCGCCGCTGATCTTGGCCGATTTGCGGAACGCGCCGCTGGGCGACAGCCGCAGCTCGCGCATGGCGAACAGGATGCGGCGATGCACCGGCTTCAGCCCGTCGCGGGCATCGGGCAGCGCCCGGTTCATGATCGTCGACAGCGCATAGGTCAGGTAGCGCTCGCCGATGGCGCGCGACAGCGGCTCGGAGCTGGTCTGATCGGGCTGAACCGGATCGGAGGTGTTCGGATCGTCTGACATGGCCGACAAATAGGCCCGCCGCCCGCGCCGGTCCAGCCGGAAATGCGCGGCTTGCGCGAAGCCCCGCCATGCCCCAGAACAGCCGCAAAAACCGGAGGCGCGATGAAGACCGTCCTGATCACCGGCTGCTCCTCGGGCATCGGCCTCGACGCGGCGCATCACCTGCGCGACCGTGGCTGGCGGGTGATCCCGACCTGCCGCCGCGAGGCGGATCTCGAGGCCCGCCGTGCCGAGGGCTTCCAGCCCCTGCACCTGGAACTGGCCGATGAGGACAGCGTGGCCCGCTGCGCCGAGGCGGCAGCGGCGCAGGGCGTGACGGCGCTGGTCAACAATGCCGCCTTCGCCATTCCCGGCGCCGCCGAGGACCTGCCGCGCGGCGCCCTGCGCGCGATCTTCGAGGCGAATCTGTTCGGCACCCACGACCTGACCACGCGGCTGCTCCCGCATTTCCGCACGCAGGGCGGGCGGGTGGTGAATATCTCCTCCGTGCTGGGGCTGGTCGGCATCCCCTGGCGCGGCGCCTATGTGGCGACGAAATTCGCGCTGGAAGGGCTGACCGACGTGCTGCGCGTCGAGATGGCCGACACGCCGGTCAAGATCGTGCTGATCGAGCCCGGCCCCATCGGCACGAAGATCCGCCTGAACTCGATCCCGCACTTCGAGCGGTGGATCGACTGGCGCGACAGCCCGCGCCGCGCCCAATACGAAGCCAGCCTGCTGAAACGGCTCTATGAACCGGCGGCGAAGAAGGATCGTTTCGAGCTGCCGCCCCGCGCCGTCAGCGAAAGGATCGCGCTGGCGCTGGAATCGGCGAACCCGCGCCCGCGCTATTACGTCACCACGCCCACGCATGTCTCGGGCATCGGCCGGCGGCTGCTTTCGACGCGCGCACTGGACTGGTTCGCGCGGCGCAGCTAGTGTCAGCGCCGAAAAGGGGCCCGCGATGCGAAACGATCCGCTGTTCTACCTGCTGATGATCTGCTGCCTCGCGGTGGTGGTGATCCTCGCCACCGGCATCGGCGGCTTCGCCAAGGGCGGCGAGTTCAACCGCAAGCACGGCAACCGCATGATGCGCTGGCGCATCATCGCCCAGGCCGTCGCCATCGCCGTCTTCCTGCTGTACCTCTGGGCCCGCAGCAAGTGATGGGGAGCAAGTGATGGTCGTCCTGAACAAGATCTATACCCGCACCGGCGACAAGGGCGAGACCGCGCTCTCGAACGGCGAGCGCGTGCCCAAGGATTCGCTGCGGGTCGAGGCCTATGGCACCGTGGACGAGCTGAACGCCACGCTGGGCCTGGCGCGGCTGCACGCGACGGGCGCGCTGGCCGAACGCATCGCGGTGATCCAGAACGACCTGTTCGACCTTGGCGCCGACCTGTCGCGCCCGCGCATGGAGGAAGACGCCGAGGCGCCCTATCCGGTGCTGCGCATCATCGACGCCCAGGTCACGCGGCTGGAAGCGGAAATCGACGCGATGAACGCCG
The DNA here is from genome assembly GCF_004407025.1 of Paracoccus sp. DMF. NCBI lineage: Bacteria > Pseudomonadati > Pseudomonadota > Alphaproteobacteria > Rhodobacterales > Paracoccaceae > Paracoccus > Paracoccus sp. DMF. The sequence goes on along the minus strand of NZ_SOKV02000009.1, from coordinate 1,508 downwards.
ATCTGTCGCCGCTGCGCAGCTTCATCCTGCCCGGCGGCAGCGCGCTTTCGGCACATCTGCACCTGTCGCGCACCGTGGCGCGCCGTGCGGAACGCGCCGCCGTGACGCTTTCGGCCGCCGAGGGCGCCAATCCGGCCGCCGTGAAATATCTCAACCGCCTGTCGGACTGGCTGTTCGTGGCGGGGCGCGTCGCCAATGAAAACGGCGCGCAGGATATCCTGTGGGTTCCAGGAGCCAGCCGTTAGCGGCAACGTCGGGGAATGAAAATGTAACGACACGTCCTGGTCGTTTTTCCCCTGTCAATGCTGTTCTCGGCCCGCTAACAAAACCCCCGAACAGGTGACGCAACCAAGGGGAAGAGGCTGATGAAGGTTCTCGTGCCAGTGAAGCGCGTGATCGACTACAACGTGAAGGCCCGAGTGAAGGCTGACGGCACGGGTGTCGATCTTGCGAATGTGAAGATGTCGATGAACCCGTTCGACGAGATCGCGGTCGAGGAGGCGATCCGGCTGAAGGAGAAGGGCCAGGCCTCCGAGGTCATCGCCGTTTCCATCGGCGTCAAGCAGGCCCAGGAGACGCTGCGCACCGCGCTCGCCATGGGCGCCGACCGGGCGATCCTGGTCGTCGCCGCCGAGGACGTGCAGACCGACATCGAGCCCCTGGCGGTGGCGAAGATCCTTGCCGCGGTCGCGAAAGCCGAGGGCACCGAGCTGATCATCGCCGGCAAGCAGGCGATCGACAACGACATGAACGCCACCGGGCAGATGCTGGCGGCGATCCTGGGCTGGGGCCAGGCGGCCTTTGCCTCGAAGCTGGAGCTCGAGGGCGGCAAGGCCAAGGTCACGCGCGAGGTCGACGGCGGGTTGCAGACCATCGAGGTGGCGCTGCCGGCGGTGGTCACCGCCGACCTGCGGCTCAATGAGCCGCGCTATGCCAGCCTGCCGAACATCATGAAGGCCAAGAAGAAGCCGCTCGATGAAAAGACCCCGGGCGACTACGGCGTCGACGTCGCGCCGCGCCTGGAAGTGGTCTCGGTGCGCGAGCCCGAGGGCCGCAAGGCCGGCATCCGGGTCGGCTCGGTCGACGAGCTGGTGTCGAAACTGAAAGAAGCGGGGGTGATCTGATGGCCGTTCTTCTGTTGGGTGAAGTCACCGATGGCGCGCTGAACCGCGACGCGACCGCCAAGGCGGTGCATGCGGTCAAGGCTCTGGGCGATGTGACCGTGCTGGTGGCGGGCGCGCAGGCGCAAGCCGCCGCGGCCGAGGCCGCGACGATCGCCGGCGTGTCGAAGGTGCTGGTGGCGGAGAATGCGCTCTACGGCCACCGCCTGGCCGAGCCGACCGCGGCGCTGATCGTCGGCCTCGCCGGCGACTACAGCCACATTGCCGCCCCGGCGACGACCGATGCCAAGAACATCCTGCCGCGCGTCGCGGCGCTCTTGGACGTGATGGTGCTGTCGGATGTCTCGGCGGTCATCGACGCCGAGACCTTCGAGCGCCCGATCTATG
>NZ_SOKV02000099.1:0-3184 GCF_004407025.1 Paracoccus sp. DMF | reverse complement strand
TTGGAGCCTCCGGCAAACCCGGCGCGGTTCACTCCAGTGCTCGTGCCGCAACGCCTTCACGCTGTGTGAGCGCCGAATACCATCCGTGTGCATCGCTAACTCGCAGCGCAGGCTGATGATCCTTAATAGCTGCTGTCTTGAAGGAAGGCATAAGCTCTTTGAGGTTGCCCTTCCAGCGCGCAGGGTTTTCTCCGCTGCGCAGTTCGTTGACCGCAGCCCAGGAGAGCACCGCCTCTAGGCGCGATCGCACGCGGGTCGCAGTCTCGTGCTTCGACTGCCAGATCGGATCGAGAACCTCTTTTATGTCGGACACATCAATGTCTACGAGCCGCTTTTCCCCGATAAGCGGAACCGCGTAAGTTTCGAGCGTAGAGCGCCACTGCGCTTGGTGTTTGACGTTGCTCAGGGCATCGAGTTTCCCGCTCGTCAGATACTGCTCGATGGTCTCGGCCATCGTGATCCCGTTCTTCTGCTCACGGACGAGTTGGCGCCGGGCTTCCTTTCGCTCCTCAACCGGATCAACGCCACTTCTGATCTGCTCGCGCGTGCCCCTTGCCGCCTCTCTCGCAAGCGCAAGAGAAACGTCAGGGAAGCCGCCGAGCCCAATGTCACGGCGCTTACCATTCACCGTAGATCGCAGAATCCAGGATCGACCCTCGCCATCGTTAATGCGAAGGTGAAGACCCGGCACGCCGCCTACCGCGTGAAACCCAGGCTCGACGAGGCGCTTGACCTCGATTGCTGACATCTCCCTGACCCGCTTGGGCATCCTCTACCAACATCCTTACCAACGAAAAATCTTCCATTGGATACGGTTCCGTGCAACAAGATGCAATATGGCACGCAACAAGAGTGTTCTAAAACAAGGTATTAATTTTAGATAAACGTCGCGGTGCGGTCGCGTGCAACAGTAGGCAGGCGGACTTCGTCTCCGCCACTCCCCGTAAAGCGCTGTATTTACTGGACATTTCGCCAGATTGCACCAGTCCGTTCCGTCAATCCATCCCATTCGGCAGGGGCTTGATTCGGCGTTACGAGCCGTGGCTCATGCAGCAACGCTCTTCAGCGCCAGGTCCTGCCGCAAAGATGGTGATGCGCATTGCCGCACCTTGCGTCACCCGCCGCAAGAAAAAGGGCGCGGTCGCCGCGCCCTTCTTTCAGTAGCAACCGATCTTCGCGATGACGGCCTTGTCGTCGATCTCGAAGTTCAGCCGGTCGGGACGCAGGTCCATCGTCACCGCATCCCGCGGTCCGATCACCCGCGTCGCCGGGGGCAGCTTCATGCTGTCGAGAACCGCGCGGGGCTGGCCGATCAGGCCGCGGAACTGGGCCGCATGGCAACTGTCGGCCTCGGGCTGCGGGGCGGGCGCCGGGGCCTCGGTCTCGACGCAGGCGGCCAGGGCGCAGACCGGCAGCAGAAGAAGCAGGGCTTTCATCGCCGCGTCCTCAGCCGCAGTCGATGTTGTAGATATTGCCGGCCGCATCCAGGCGGAAGACGATGCGCAGGGGGTTGTATTCCTGCGGCTCGATACCGCGATATTCGACGACGCGATATTCGCGCGTCACGCCCAGGGTCGAGATGACGGTGCCCGGCTGACCCAGCGCCGCAACGTAGTCCTTGGCGTGGCAGGCATCGGGCTCGCGCGATTCCAGGCCGCTGACGCCGGCGACGGGGGTCGGCGGCAGCGGTGCCACGGCGGGCGCCGGCTCGGGTTCGGGGGCATAGGCCGGCGCGCAGGCGGCAAGGGGGGCAAGGGCAAGAAGCGCGATCAGGGCTCGGGTCATCGGGCGGTCATCCAGTGCGAAAAGATCTGACGCGGCATCATAAGCATGCTGCCGGCAAATGAGAAGCGCCCCCGGCAGATCGCCCCCGGGCGTGGCGCCGGTGCCATGGCGCTACTGCGCCGCCTCGGCCAGGACGGCGTGCCTGTTGCCATAGCAGGACAGGAACATCCGCACGGCGCCCCGATTGACCTTGCGCAGCTGGTCCTTGTCGATCGCCTGCGGCCCGAGGAACAGGGCGCGGTTGTGAATGCCGACGCCGGCAAGCTCGATCAGCTGGTCGGCGGCCAGGTCGAGATCGGCGATGCACAATTCATGGCGCTGCACGCAGCGTTCCAGATAGCCGACCAGTTGCCGGCGCAGCAGCAGCAGGCCGGATTCGTAATACTCGCGGGCCAGCGAGGGAAAGCGCTCGGCCTCGCCGACGCTGACGCGATAGATGCGCAGCCCGAATTCCGAGATCAGATGCGCCGAGATGAGCTGCACGATGAAGGGCAGCACCTGCTCGACCGGCAGGTCGACCTCGATCAGGGCGCCGGCATCGGCGGTCTCGCGCGCCAACTCGTTGCGGAAGATCTCGATGAACATGACGCGCTTGTCGGGGAAATAGCTGTAGAGCGTGGCCTTGGAGACCCCGGCTTCGCGCGCGATCTCGTCCACGCTGGCGCCTTCGAAGCCGTCGCGCAGGAAGATCGTCCGCGCCCCTTCGAGCACCTGCAGAAACTTGCGGCCGCGCGTCACCGGAAGCGACTTGATTCCCATGAAAACACCTACTCATAACTCACACCCGACAGCAGCGCCGGACAAAACCCAGGCCCTACGCGAGCCGAAACCGAACCAATTCGTCCATAATACGGAATAGCGATTCTTGCCAATCCCCGTGAACTATAAGCACGATATGTCTGAGGTCATGCAAGGGGAATACGAGCTTCGGATCGAGGCTTCAGCGGAGCGCCATTGCCGCGCCGGTGGCGCTCGGCTTGCTGTCCGGAGCGGAAGTCGCCAAGGCTTGCCGAGGGTCGCAGGGCCGGCCCGAAGCCGGTTTGCAGTGGCCGTTGCGCCGGTCCACCGCGCGATGCAGGTAAGGTCATGAGCTCTGGGCAGGGGGCGGGCCGCGATCGATGGTGATGGGACACTCCGTTTGCGCTAAAGTCCTCTAAATCAATAGCATCCTCGCCCCTTGGTTGCCGCAACGTGTCGCCTGACGCCATCCCGTTCCCCAACAGTGTGCGGTGCAGATTCGGAGCGTGGTTCATCCAGGCTTGCGCTGCCTCCAGGACTGCGCTCCGGAGACGTAGCGCTTCGCGAGCTGGAACTGCGTCGTCAGTCGCCAGTGCCGATCTGCTGGTCGGCTGCACCCGGTGCCTGCGACGGCAGGCAGGACTTGAAATCGGCCCAGTCC
>NZ_SOKV02000098.1:0-3204 GCF_004407025.1 Paracoccus sp. DMF | reverse complement strand
TTCAGGCGGACGATACGGTCTGGTTGGCGCATGGTTTTGCTGCCTCCTGCTGGCTGTTTCTGACGATTGCAGAGACCAGTCAGGGCAAGGAATTATCGTTTCGCAATAGATATTTAGCTGTCGTAGTGCTGTAGCGTAGAAACGGCGGTAAATAGGATGGTTCTACGCCCTACAATCCGATGCCTCGACCTCTGCCAAGACCGTGACTGAGGGCGAGTTGCCGCCCGAGCCTCATCCCTGAGTCGAAATCCATGCTGATGCCGAGTTGCTTCTTTCGGCCTTCGAGCAGGGATTCCATCTGCGGATCGCGTTCGAGGCTCATCGCCATGTTGCCCATCTCCGCGCGCGCTGACCTGTAGCCGGAATAGTTGCCCGCCGCATATTGGCGCTCGCCGGTCTGTTTGAGGTCACGAAAGCGTTCGACAAAGCGGTCGGCTCGGCGCTCCGGGCTGGTGCGAATCTCGGTTTCCAGTTGCAGGGCGCGGATGGCGCGATTGACCTTGCCCGATCCCGCCTCATGGGTAAGGCTCTCATCCTTGGCATAGGCCGCTTCGGCATCCTGCCAGCCATAGGGGCGCACCTCGTCAAATGCCTTGCGGGAATCGACCAGTTCTTCCCATTGCGCGGGGCTTGCCTTGCCTGCATCTTCGGCGTTGAAGACCTCGCCAATGGCGTGGGCATGGCGGATGAGCGCCATTCTGCGGGCGTGGCGCAAGGCATCTTCTGGATCGATCCCGGCGTCCTGTGCTACCGCCTCGATCTCCTGCCTGATCCCCCTGCCGCTCGTCTCCCTTTCCGGCCCTTCCGCGCCGTCGCGGAGTTCGCGCACGCTGAAAATGATGTCGCCGATCCGGTCAACGGCATTGTTCCGGGCGTGAACCTGTTCAACGACAGCATCATGGGCATGGGAGGTAATACCGCGCCGCTCGGCGTAGCTCGGCGCCGGGTCGATCTGCTGTTCGTAGTCGGTCGCCATGTCCTTGGCCCGGTCGCGCGACAGGGTGTTGATGAGTTTGTCCTGACTGGCGAAGTCGTCGCGGCCGTAATGCAGGTCCATACCGTCGCGGTGCCTGGACAGGGCGACATAGCTGCCGTGGGCATCCAAGCCCGGCGTCGCCAATACATGCGTCCGGTCCACCGTCATGCCCTGCGCCTTATGGATGGTCGCCGCATAGCCGTGGTCGATGCGGTCGTAATCCTTCATGTCGAAGGCGATGGAACGGCCATCGTCGGTCTGCACGGTCATGCTTGTGGTGTTGACCTCAACGATGGTGCCAAGCGTGCCGTTCTTGACGCCAAGCCCGCGCTCGTTTTGCAGGAACATGACGCGATCTCCGGCGGCGAAGTGCCGTTCGCCTCGTTCGACCGTCACGCGCACGTCCTTGCCAAGATCGCCCGCTGCCCGCATCCGGACGCGGGCGGCTTCGTTGAGTTCCCGCACCTCGGCATTGGTGTGGGTGAGGATGATGCGGGTGCTGTCCGGTGACGCCTGCCGGTCACGGTCCCAGCGGTCGATCAGATCGCCGCGCGCCTGTTCGCGTGTTTCGGCGGAATGCACCATGCCGTGACTGTCATAAGCATGGATCGCGTCACCCGTCCTGCCGGTCGCCAGATCGCGGGTGGCGTCACGTTGCCAGTCCTCGCGCTGGCGGCGAACCTCATGAATCTCGACGCCGCCATTTCGGTCATGGATCGAGCGGAAGGCAGCGCCCGCTTCGATAGACTGTAGCTGCTGTGGATCGCCAACCAGCACGACCTTTGCCCCGGCTTCGGCGGCATGAGACAGCACGCGCTCCAACTGGCGGGTGCCGACCATGCCCGCCTCGTCGATGACAAGCACGTCGCGGCTGGTGAGCATGTCACGTCCGTTTTTCCAGCCGTGTTCCACACTGGCGATGGTGCGGGACGCAATGCCCGATCCGCTTTCCAGATTTTCCGCCGCAATGCCGGATAGGGCAACGCCGCGAACCTCATAGCCTGCCGCTTCCCAAGCCTCGCGGGCAACGCCGAGCATGGCGCTCTTTCCCGTTCCGGCATAACCGACGACAATGCCAAGATCACGCCCGTCCGTGACATGCGCCAGCGCATCGGCCTGCTCACTGGACAGGACAAGGCCACGCTGTTCGGCGCGGGCAAGTGCTGCCTCTCTATCGGCTTCGTTCACCTCATGGCGCTCGCGCTCCGCCATCATCTCGGCCGCGCGGTGCAACCGCTGTTCGGCCTCGATCATGTCGCGGGTGGTGAACCGATCCTCGCCGCGTCCGTCCTGCCCAAGCTCGACCAGATCGGGCGAACCGCGCATCGCGCCCATGACCTCGTTATACTGCTCGATGCCGTCGCTATGCCGGTGCGCGAACATCGCCATGTCCCGGCGCGTGAACGTCGATTGCTGCTGTGTGATCGCGTCCAGCGCAACGGAAGGATCGGCGATGATCCGTTCGCCGTTGTTGCGCGCGATCTCGCGGTGCATATCCGCCCGGTCGGCGGCTTCAATGCCTTCACCCTCGAGGCGCTGCGCCGGTGCGCCGATCTGGCTTTGCGGCTCAAGCCCGATCCCCTGCGCCTCAAGGCTGCGATGGTCGATCCGCGCGTCGATGTCGAGTTCGGCCAGACGTTCGTTGACATGCTCGGCCCAGCGTTCCCGCCAGCGCTCCACCATCTCCGTGCGGTTCCAGTCCCGTACCTTCGGGCCGAAACCATTCTCGTCCACGCTGCGCATGGTGAGCATGACATGGGCGTGGGGTTTGGGCATCCCGTCTTCGCCGATGTCCCAATGCACATTGAGATCGGCAATCATACCCTGATCGACAAATTCCGATTGAGCGAAGTCGCGGGCCAGCTCGATGCCCTGCGCCTGAGTCATCTCGCGCGGGATGGCAAACTCGACCTCGCGGGCAAGTTGGGCGTCCTTCCTGACCTCAAACGCCTCTACATCGTTCCAGAGCCGTTCGCGGTCGCCAAGATGCTCGGGTGCACCATCCGGCAATATGACTTCGGAATGGACGACGCCGCGCTTGTTGGAAAAGTCCTGCACGCGGTCGATGCGCTCGTCGCGCAGCCGCGAGGCCGAGCGGTAGGCCGCTGAGGCCACCGCACTCGACCCGGCCTTGCGGCCGATAACCTTGACGTGAAGATGATAGATCGCCATCGCGATCAAGCATTGGCACGGCGAAGCGCACGTCGGAACGACGTATAAGCGCGCCC
>NZ_SOKV02000097.1:0-3496 GCF_004407025.1 Paracoccus sp. DMF | reverse complement strand
CTGCGTCATCTCGGCCAGCGAATAGCCGCCGGCGTCAAAGGGATTGCGGGTGATGGTCATGGGATGGCTCCGGGGATGATGGGGGAGGACTGTCGACGCTGCGCGTCAGGCCCCGTCGCGGGCGACGATGCCGGCATCGGCGAGCTGGCCGATCTTGGCGGCAGTCTTGGTGGCGTCATCGACGCTGGCGTCGAAGACGAGGCCTGCGCGCGAGACGATGGCGGGGCCCCGGGCCAGCACGATGCCGGTGGCGTCGGCGGCTGCGGCATCGGTAGCGTAAAGCAGCACCGCAGCGGCAGTCTCGGCCCCGTCCGAGCCGGTGGCGGGTGAGATTGTGTATTTGCCGCTGGCGGTGATCTGCCCCAGCACCGCGCCGACGGGATAGTTGGTGCCCGCGAGCAGCGTCACAACCTCGCGGCTGTAGTTGGGGTTCAACTCGTATTTGAGGACATCGCCCATCGAGGGCGGTTGCGTCAGGACGGGCATGGTTCAGACTCCGGAATATCGGGGGACAGGTAGGGGGAAATCAGCGCGAGGCGGCGGAATTGCGGGCGGCGGCGATGATGGGGCTTTCCTTCGCGGCTGCGGCCGGGGCGGTGGCGATGATCCCCGCCGCGTCGCTGCGGGCGGCCAGATCGGCCAGCACCTTCGCCCGCAGAGCTTCTGGTTTCAGACCACGGGCCACGGCATCGGCAGCGTCGATGCTCACGCCGAGCCGCGCCGCCTGGGCGCAGACCTGTGCGACCTCGGCCGCTTCGGCGCGGATGGCCTCGATTGAGGGGGCTGCTTCGGCTTTCGACGGCGTGGCTGCCTCTGCCGGAGTCGGCGCTGCGACCGTCGGGATCGCGGACAGTTCCGGCGCGGCGGCGGCGGGCCCTGCCGGAGTGGTCTGTACATCGTCATCGGTGTTGCTGGTCATCAGAGGGTCCTTTCCTTTTGTGGTGATGTGGCGCTGCGAGGCGCGAAAGTGGTCGCTTGGTACGGCTGCGAAAGCGCGGAAGGCGGTGACTGGATCGGCGACCTCATCGGCAAGACCGGCAAAGACCGCCGCTTCGCCGCGGAAGACGGCGGCTTCGGTGCTGAGCGCGCGCTGGGTGTCGAGCCGGGTGCCACGACCCTCGGCGACGGTCTCGGCGAAGAGCTGGCGCAGATCCTCGACCTCGCCGGCGATCCGGGCACGGACGACCTCGGGCAGCGGCTGGTAGGGATTGGCATCGACCTTGCGCGCCCCGGCATGGATCAGGGTGACGGCAATGCCTTGTCTGTCGAGCGCGCCGCTCATGTCGCTGTGCATCGCCAGCACGCCGATGCTGCCGACAGCGCCAGTGCGGGGCAGGATGATGCGGTCGGCCTGCGAGGCCAGCGCATAGCCGGCCGACAGCGCATGGTCGGCGACGAAGGCGTGGATCGGCTTCAGCGCCCGCGCCGCGCGGATGCGGTCGGCGAGATCGAAGGCGCCGGCCACCTCGCCGCCGAAGCTGTCGATGTCGAGCGCGATGCCGCGGATCGCCGGATCGGCAAGCGCCGCCGAAAGCTGGGCGGCGATGCCCTCATAGGAGGTCAGCCCCGAGGACTGCCCGATCCACGCCCCGCGATGCACCAATGTGCCGGCGATCTCGATCACGGCGATGCTGTTCACCACCGCGAAGGGTTGGGTGCCGTTCCGCGCTTGCCGGTTGGTCAGGTCGTCATCGAAGAGTGAGGCCCGGACGGGCAGGTTGGCGGCAGTTAGGTCGGCGGCTTCCACCTCCAGCCCCTGGAAGGTGATGTCCTGCCCGGCGATGCGAGGCCCGAGGCCGGCGAGGAAGGCCAGCGCCTTGGCCGGATCGACCATCAGCGGCGTGTTGAAGACACGCTGGGCGATCTGGGTGTGATGTATCATGCTTTCTCCGCGGACCTGAGTTCCCGGTCGTCGCCGTTGTCTTCCAGATCGCCGCTGCTCTGCTGATCCTGCCGCTCGTTTTGGGTATCACCCGGGCCAGCGCCGCCACCCGCCGCCTGCGCCGGTGATCCCGGCCGCCGGAAGTCCAGCCCCAGCTCGGCCTCGCGCTGGCGTTCGGCGGCGATTTCCCGGTCGACCTGTTCGGCGTCAAAGCCGCGCTCGGCGATGGCCTGGCTGCGGGATTTGAGTCCCGCCTCGATCTGCAGGATCTCCGCCGCCGCGTCCTTGGCCGGGTCGATCCAGTCCCATTTGGTCGGCAGCCAGTCGCAGGCGAGGTATTGGCGCCGCTCGGTGGCATAACCGGGCAGGTCGATGGCGCCCGACAACACCGCCATGTCCAGCCAGCGCGTCCAGACCGCTCGGCAGAGCTGATAGACCATCACCGAATGCTGGAAGGCCGAGATGCGGCGGCGGAAGTCGATCAGCGCAATGCGGGTGTTGGAGAAGTTCCCCTTCGCGGTGTCGCCGGTGAGATAACCGTAAGGCACGCCCAGCGCCGCGCCGATCTGCAACAGCGTGCGGTACTGGAAGGGCTCATAGGTGGATCCGGAATCCGGGGTTGCCGGAGTGGTCACATCCTCGCCGGGATCGAGCCGCACCACCTGACCGGGTTCGACCTCCAGATCGTCCTCGGCCGGATCGAGGGCGGTTTCCGGGGCGGGCGAGGTGATGAACATCGCGAACATCGCCGCAGTCTTCTTCCGCTCCAGCTCGGCATCGTCGTAAAGGTCGAGGGTGAAGAGCTTCACCACGGCCGCGGCAAAGCGCGACACGCCGCGCAGCTGGCCCGCCTCTAGGGGATCGAGGATGTGGATCACCTCGGAGGCCGGAACCCGGACGGTTTCCCCGGCCAGTCCCGGATCGGTCATGTCGCCCGGGTGGCGGCGCAGAAAGTGATAGGCCACGCGGCGGCCGATGCCATCGAACTCGATGCCCTGGCGGATCGATCCCGCGCCGGGAAGGGGGCGATTCATGTCGAGCGGCAGCATCTCCGAGGGCAGCATCTGCAGCTGTATCGGCACGGTGAGCCCATCCTCGGGGCGGCGGGTGCGGAGGCGCAGAAACACCTCGCCGGCCAGAAACACTTCCCGCGCGGCCCTGCGCTGGATCCCGTAGAAATCGGTCAGCCCCTCGGCATCGGCCTCGTCGGTCCAGGCGAGCCAGAGGCTCTGCAGTTCCTCCTTCTGCGCAGCATCGACGATCTTCGACGAGGGTTTGATCCCGTCGCCGACGACATGGTTGGCGAAGGCATCGACGGCGTTCGCGGCATAGCCGTTGTTGCGGGCGAGCCAACGGGCGCGGGCGGTGATGGTCTCGCCGGAGGCGGCGATCAGCGTGTTCACATGCGCGCGGCTGGCGCGAAAGCCGCGCAGCCGGCGCTGCGACTGTGCGGCGTCAAACCCGCCGATGATGGACCCAAGGCGCGCGCGGAAGGCGTCGAAGACCATGGCTTACAGACCCTTCGAGGCGACCGTGCCCCAGCGGCGGCGCCGGGCCGGGACACCGCTGACAGCTGCGATGCGCGCCTCCAGATCGCGGATGGCCGCCGCCAGT
>NZ_SOKV02000096.1:0-3514 GCF_004407025.1 Paracoccus sp. DMF | reverse complement strand
GCGCGCCGTGTGCGCGTGCCATGGGGGTCTCCTTGGATGTGGTGTGTCAGGCCAGAGGGCAGGTCGTGGTGTAATGCAGGACGACGGCAATCACCGCCGCCTTCAGGGCCGCAGCGCCTTCGACGGGCAGATCGACTGAGGCCGGGGCCTCGGGCTCGACCCAGTCGCAGAGGCCGCCGAGGGTGCGGTCAGCGTCCAGCGCTGCACCAATTGCGCCGATCAGATCGTCGAAGGTACTGGCACGGCCGGTGCCAGCCTGGACGACGACTTCAAGTTCTGCCCGGTGCTGGTAGTGGTAGCGCAGCGGCGACAGCGTTACCTCCGGCTCGCCCGGCTGGCCGTCGCGCAGGATGATCAGACCGGCAGTTGGGATCCGTTCGGGCAGGACCTCGTCGCGCAGGGTGAGGGCGGCAAGCGGCTGCAGCCGCGCGTGCAGCGCGGCGAGGACGGTCTCGCGGGTGGTGGGCATTTGATGTCCAAGGGGCGTTTGGTGGATTGAGGTCTTTGCGGACAAGAAGTCCGTTTACGCTCGCCGCGTGAAGGCCACGTTGCAAGGAAGGGATGCAAGACTTAGCATGATGCACCGCTTTGTAGGTGTTTCATGGCAACTGATCTTAGGTCTGCATCCTTGTTGGAAATTTCGCAGGAGCTAACCCGCTTCAAGTATGAACTGCGCGGGCTTTTCCGTTGTCCAACATGTCTTCGCGACTACCCAATATCTAGCAAAGAGATCACCGAAGAGCACATAGTTCCAGACTCATGCGGCGGGAAGATAACGACATTCCTTTGCAAGACGTGCAATAGCTCGTTTGGGCACAAACAGACGCGGTGGTTGTCAGACTGGATTGAGTTAAACGAAGGAAATGGACTTTTCCATTCCGATCCCAAGAAGCAGCGCGCACAGTTGAAGGCTGATGGTCGGACCTTAAACGGATCACTTTCTATCGCAGACGATGGAGCGCTTGAATTTACAACTGATCGAAGAAGATCAAATCCGGTCGACTTCGAAGCTCATTGGAATGGTCCAAAGCCAGCGAAGATTTCTATCACAACAGGGCTGCCAGTTTTCAGCAACGAAAACTCACTCAAAGTAGGTTTTCTGACTGCAGCCTATGGGCTTTGGTTCAAGAACTTTGGCTACTCGTTCGTGCTTCAATCGTCCTTGGACATCGTCCGGCAGCAAATTCTGAATCCAGATACTGAGCTCATGTATTGGAATTATCTTATTGAGGTGCCGACAAGAGAGATTGCCAATCCTTGCATTGGGTTAATGCGCTTTAGGACCGATTATTTTCCTATTGCGCTGATCTATGACCATCTGGTTGTGTTCCCGTCTCCAAAGCTGCCACATCCGTCCAGCACGTCGCCGATGCAAATGTCTAAGAAGGTGATGAGTTTCTCCGACCAAATAGCCTCAAGGTATCAGCATCGTTGCGTTGGCCCAGCCGTGCTGATCTGCGACGGGCAGGAGATCGTCAATCCTGATCTGATCCAGAACGCAACTATCCCTCCGCAATACAGTTGGGTTGATCGTTGGGATTGATACGCCCCCGAACTACCGCTGTAACTTGGTTGTCTGGCTCGTGCTGCCGCCGCGATATCGATGTTGTATCCGTCCCTATCGCAGAAGTCCGCTTCCTTTCTCCTCTACCCACCCCGCCACGATCCGCCCCGGCACGCGGTCGATGGCTCTTTCCGCATCCCGCGCCAGATCCAGTCGCTTCCGCAGCTTGACCTGCGGCACCAGGAGGAAGATCGGCACGGTGGTCAGCCCGCGGCCAGTCTTTGCGCGTGACGCCACTGCGCGTCCCTTGCTGTTGAGCCGCCCCTCGGCCACCAGCAGGCTCGGACCCCGGCGGCGGTAGATGAACCGCAACCGCAGCCCCGTGCGGCGTTCCCATTCGACGGGAGTAATGCGGCCGCCGCGCGTGGATTTGCCAGCGGCCGGGGTGGGGATGGCCAGCCAAAAGCCGTTGCGCGACCGGATGAGTGGTCCGGCGTCATGCGCGCCGACGATCACCGGGGCGTTCGACCAGACCAGCGCCGCGGCGTTCAGGCTCTCGCCGCCCTTGGGATAGGTGGCCAGCCGGATCGAGTTGCCGAGCCGGGTGCCCAGCCCCGCGCCGGTGATCTGGCTACGCCAGGCGGATTTCAGGCCCGCGCCTGCCTCGCGCATGGCGGTGGTGACGGCCTTCTCGCCCGCAGCGATTTCCGCCTGCATCATCGCGACGATGTCAGGATCGATGGTGAGCTTCAGTTTCATCGCGGTTCACGCCGGGCGGAGATCGAGGGTCCAGATCAGCCGTTCGCGGTCGCGCAGCGGTTCCCCCTGGATGACATGGCTCTCCGCGCCGATGACGATCACATCGCCCGGGCGCGGGGTGGGCAGGTCCGCCACGCGCACGTCTACCACCGTAGTGTCGCTGACGAACCGGCCAGCGCCGAAGTCGGTCACGCGATCCGGGGCGCGGCGGATGATGCGGATCGGGCGTTCCTCGGAGGTGGTGGCCGAGATCCAGAGGGCCGGGGCCGCCATGGCAGCATGGGTGAAGATGCGGTCCATGGCGGCGGCGAAGACAGACATGAGCAGGCCCGTCAGTTCGAAGTGTGCAGGCGGATCGCCAGCCGGGGGCGCTTGTTCACCGGCAGGATCGAGGCCTCGGTCATCACGTCGATCCAGCGGCCCTTCTCGTCGAGATGCTGACGCGCATAGAGCGGCAGGCCGATGGTGTTGGCGGTCTCCAGCAGGTTCGCCGGGCCGCCATAGGTGGTGAAGGTGTCCATCGTGCCCAAGGGGAAGGCGATGCCCTCGTTCGCCGGGACCAGCCGTTCGGGGACCTTGGTCGAGAGGGTGACGGTGCCGGAATATTCCTCGAAGAGGATGCCCCCGAAGGGGAAGTTGCGCCGCACATCCTCGCGCAGCGGCTGGGCGCCGGTGGCGGCGTAGAACTTGTAGGCCTCTTCGGTTTTGGGGTGCGCGATCAGCTTGTCGAAGAATTCGCGGCTGACGAGGGCATGGACCGAGGTCATCGCCTCGCCCAGAAGGTTGTCCTCGACGGCGCGCAGCACCTCGCGGACCTTGGCCTGCACGTTCGTGCCAGCCGTGCCGAGGACGAAGTCGACCGAGATTTGTGCCAGGCCAAATTCGGTGAAGTAATTGTAGAGGGTGGTGCCCGCGCCGTCCTTCACGATGCCGCGCAGCGCGTTCATTTCCATGTATTCCCGCGTCTGGGCATGCTTGCGGCGCATCAGCATGAGCTTGCGGTTCATCACCTCGACGAGGGGATCGGCCGCGTCGAACGCGCCCAGCGCGGGCTGGCCCTGAAGATCGGCAGGCAGGACAACGTCGTCATGCGGGATCCACGGCAAGGCGAAGGACCGCATGGACCGGCCCTCGCGCGTGCCGAAGGTGGCCGGGCCGCCGAGGGGGACGGAGGGCAGAAGGCTCAGGACACCTTCGTATTGCTCGATGATGACCGAGCGCTGGCTGACCCCTTCGAAGCGGAAGAGGCCG
>NZ_SOKV02000095.1:0-3612 GCF_004407025.1 Paracoccus sp. DMF | reverse complement strand
CGCCAAGCTCGCGGCGCGGCGGTTCATCCTCGGCCCGATTGCGAACGCGCTTTCGGGCGTCTTCGCCGGCGCGGGCGGCATTTTTGCCAACGTCCTGCATGCGGGCGGGATGGTCGGATCGGCGGGGCCCTCACCCTTGGTCCCGGCCATGGCCTTCGCCGCTGCGCCCCGGATGCATGGCGGCGGCATGGCCAGCCTTCGCCATGACGAGGTGCCCGCGATCCTGCAACGCGGCGAGCGGGTTCTGTCGCGACGCGAGGCGCAGAGCTACGGCGCGGGCGGCGGGGTGAACGTCACCATCATGGCGCGCGACGCCGAGAGCTTCCGGCAGTCCCGCACGCAGGTCGCGGCAGACATCGCCCGTGCGGTCTCGCTCGGGCGGAGGGGCATGTAATGGCGTTTCACGAGGTCCGGTTTCCGGACAACATCAGCCGCGGCGCGCGCGGCGGGCCAGAGCGGCGCACCCAGATCGTCGAGCTCGCCTCGGGCGACGAGGAGCGTAACGCCAGCTGGGCCAACAGCCGCCGTCGCTACGATGTCGCCTATGGCATCCGCCGCGCCGACGATCTGGCGGCCGTGATCGCCTTCTTCGAAGCAAGGAACGGGCGTCTCCATGGCTTCCGCTTCAAGGACTGGGGCGACTACAAGTCCTGCCTGCCCTCGGGCACGCCATCGCCCACCGACCAGGCGATCGGCAACGGCGACGGCGCGACGACCGCCTTCCAGCTCGTCAAGCGCTACGCCTCGGGCGCGCAGTCCTGGACGCGCGCCATCGCGAAGCCGGTGGCGGGCAGCGTGCGCATCGCGCTGTCGGGCGTCGAGCAGCCCTCCGGCTGGTCGGTCGACACCACCACCGGTGTCGTCACCTTCAGCGCCGCGCCGGGCGCTGGCGTCGCGATCACCGCGGGCTTTGAGTTCGACGTGCCCGTCCGCTTCGACACCGACGCGCTCGACGTCACGCTCGACCTCGAGCGGCTCGGCTCGATCACCTCCATTCCGCTTCTGGAATTGCGCCGATGAAGACCTTCGACCCCGCCCTGCAGGCCCATCTCGAAGATGGCACGACGACGCTCGCCTGGTGCTGGCGGATCACGCGCGCCGATGGCGTCACCTTCGGCTTCACCGATCACGACCGGACACTCAGCTTCGACGGGACGGATTTCGAGCCCGGGAGCGGGCTCACGGCATCCGAGGTGCGCTCGGGCTCGGACCTGTCGGTCGATGCGCAGGACGCGGAAGGCGTGCTGACCTCGGATCGGATCACCGAGACCGACATCCTCGACGGCCGCTGGGATAATGCGTCGGTGGAGGTCTGGCGGGTGAACTGGGCCGACACCGGCCAGCGCGTGCTGATGCGGCGCGGGGCCATCGGCCAGATCCGGCGCGGGCGGCTGGCCTTCGTCGCCGAGGTCCGCTCGCTCGCTCACATCCTCGGCCAGACGGTCGGGCGGACGTTCCAGGCCAGCTGCGATGCCGCGCTCGGCGATACGCGCTGCGGAGTGGACATCGAAAATCCCGCCTTCAGGGGCACCGGCGCCGTGATCGATCTCCTGCGGGACCGGGCGTTCACCGCCTCGGGGCTCGGGGGCTTCGCCTCCGGCTGGTTCACTTTCGGCACGCTGGACTGGACGAGCGGCGCAAACGCGGGGCGGCGCACCGAGGTTTTGGGCCATGACGTCACGGATGGCGTGGCGGTGCTGACCCTGCTCGAAGCGCCGGTGCGCGCGATCGCCGAGAGCGACGCCTTCACCATCCGCGCGGGCTGCGACAAGCGCATGGAGACCTGCGGCGCGAAGTTCGCCAACACCGCCAACTTCCGCGGCTTCCCACACATACCCGGCCAGGACGCGGTGCTCCGCTACGCCACCAAGGATGGTGGGCAGGACGGGTTGGTACTGTGAATGTCGTGCCACGAGCGGGTACGCCTCGTTGGCACCGGTGGTCAGTGCGCATGGCGCGCATGCAGGCGGAGAGCGGCGCTAGCCGGACAGATGTTCGATTGCGGCGGCGACCCTTTGGGTGTCATCCGCCCCCAACGGCAGAAGCGGCCGGGGCGCATCGCGTGTCGTCAAACGGAGAAGCCTCGCCGCTGCGTAGACCACGCGGAGAGAACCGTGTTCCCTGAAGAGATCCCAGAGCGGAGCGAGTTGGGCGTCGATCCGGTGCGCCTCCTCCGCCTTTCCCGCCTGCGCAGCCCTTGTCAGCTGCGCCGCGACCTCGGGGAAAAGCCCTCCGACCACGCTGTACCAAGTGTCAGCGCCGGCCAGAAGCGCATCAGCGCAACCCCAGTCGCCGCTGTAGCCGATCGCAAAACCTTGCGGCAGCGCGCTCCTCAGCCGGACGATCTCCCTCGCAATACCGCCATCCGCGGGAAGAGGCATCTTGACGGCGGCGATGCTCGGAACGGTCGCAAGCCGCTCGAGCAGGTCGAGGCTGAAGGAAAAATGCGTCGTCCCCGGGTTGTTGTAGATGCAAAGCGGCAGATCGGTGGTCGCGGCGACGGCGCGGTAGTGCTCGAAGGCCTCCTCCTGGGTCAGCGGCGTATAGGAGACAGGTGCCAGCAACAGCGCGTCGGCGCCCGCGTCCGCGGCATCGCGGGCCAAGGCGCAGGCCTCGTCGGTTCTGAGCGCACCGACCCCGACGACCAAGGGGACGGCGCTACCCAGGACTTCGACAGCGGCGTCGACAGCCCGGCGCCGTTCCGACCGTGACAGATACGCGTAGGTTCCGGTGCTTCCGAGAAGGCCGACGGAACCGACCGCCGCCTGTTTGAGACGATCAAGGAGTCTGCCGAGCTGGTCAGTCTCCACGCGCCCGTTTTCGTCCGACGGTGTAATCGGAAACGCCGACAATCCTGTGAAATCCATAATTATCGGCCAATCTCCGAAGTTCTCAACAGCGTGACGACGCCACGAAACGCCCAGAATGACAAGCGAAGCCATCATGAAAAAGTCGCTCGACTCGCCGGTCGATTGCGATGTGGTCATCGCCATCGCGCGCGCCTGGCTCGGCACGCCGTATCACGACCAGGCCAGCCTGCGCGGCGTCGGCTGCGACTGCCTCGGTCTGGCCCGCGGGGTCTGGCAGGAGGTCGTCGGCCCCGAGCCGTTCCCGATCCCGCCCTACAGCCGCGATTGGGGTGAGACCCGCCCGCGCGAGGTGCTGGCGGAAGGCGCGCGGCGCATGATGATCGAGGTGGAACCGGCGGCGGCTGGACCCGGCGCGCTGATCCTGTTCCGCATGAAGCCCCGCGCCATCGCCAAGCATGTCGGGATCCTCACCGGTCCCGACACCTTCCTCCACGCCTACGAGCGGCTCGGCGTGATCGAGGAGCCGCTCACCAAAGCTTGGCGGCGGCGCATCGCCTTCGCCTTCCTGTTCCCGCAACGCTGAGACCCCGACATGGCCACCCTCGTTCTCGGTGCCGCTGGCGCCGCCATTGGCGGCAGCATCGGCGGCGCGATCCTCGGCGTCAGCGCCGCGACGATCGGCGGTTTCATCGGCTCCAGCATCGGCTCCGTCGTCGACAGCTGGATCATCTCGTCGCTGACGCCCGCCCAGCGCATCGAGGGCGCGCGTCTCGACACGCTGCGCATCACCTCGGCCACCGAG
>NZ_SOKV02000094.1:0-3737 GCF_004407025.1 Paracoccus sp. DMF | reverse complement strand
GCCCTCCCTCGAAAAAATCTCGGGATGGACCGGGCCGTGCCACACCGTCCCGGCAACATAGAAGCAATCCACAACGCGCTCAACTATCATCGCTGCATCAACAGCTTATGGAGACGATGATGCGCAAACCACGGGACTATGATGCCGAGTTGAAGGCGCTGGAGGACAAGGCGCGAGAACTGAAAAACCGCAAGGTGCAGCAACTCGGCGAACTGGTGATCGCCACCGGAGCCGACATGCTCACCGCCGAGGAATTGGCCGGTGCGCTGGTCGTGCTGACGGAAACCACCGATGCCGGAAAGAGGGAGGCATGGGCGAAACGCGGGGCGGCGTTCTTTCGCAGCAAATCGCGGCGATCTGCATCAGCGCCTGACCGCGACACTCGCGGCGCTCCGGCGCAACGGGGCGGCGCGCAACCGGCATCGGGCGGCTCGGGCGCGGCATGACATGCGGACATGGCAGGTCGAGCGCCGCAAGAGAACGCGCCACCTGATCGAACTCGGCGGTCTCGTCGTCAAGGCGGGTATCGTGGACCTGACCAATGACGACCGCGCCATGATCTACGGCGCGATGATCTGGATCGCCGAAAAACTCAAGGGCGAGGGTGGCGAACAGGCGCGCGATACATGGACAAAATTGGGAAAGATGGAATTCGAGATGGAACGTCCAGCAGGCGCGCATGACGCAATTCAACCGCCGCAAGATCGGGCGTGACCGATGGTGGGCGGCGCGGAGACCTCAAATATCGCAGCGCCGCCCACCATCGCGCGGCAACGCCGCGCAGTCCGTCGATTCCATGGTCTCTACTTACGGATGCTTTTCATATCGAAGCCCCGCTGCGGATACGAAAGCATGGTTCCGCAGGCGGGCGTCACCAAGCAGATCGACCCATTCGATGATTTCGATGATGCCCCGGAATTTCCCGCTCAACTCCTGAATGCGACCCCGGCCATTCGATGTCGTGCGCCAGCCGTTCGTATGGATTTCGAGCTTCCCAACGATGTCGGCGACGACGTAGCAGTAGAAGATGCAATCATCCGCGACGCGGACTCGACCGCCTCGAAAATCAATGATCTCGCCGTTCTTGAGCTTTGTAATATACTCGCTGATCTGGCTCATCGGCGAATATCGTTCGTCATAATCCTTCCGGCCCGGATGCTTGAACTCTACAAGCATTACGCGCTTCAGCGGGTCTTCACCCTCGGCCCCGAGTCCGTAGAGGCGATTATAGATGAGAAGGTCAGGTCGCTTTGTGCTGGTTTCGCCATCGACAATCTGCGTGAACGGCACATCCGACGCGAAATATTTGGTGAAGGTCAAGCGTTCGTCGATGATCCAAAGGTCGTGATCTGACCGTTCCACTTTCGATGGATCGTCGCCCCGTAGCTTCATGGGGCAAATGAATTGGTGGAGCGTTTCTTCGAGATGGAAATCCTGTGAGCCGTCTGCACGTTCCCGGATACGGCGTGTCAGAACCTCCATCACGTCAAGGACAGTTTTCCGCCGCAATACATATTCGGTAAGTTGGCGCTGCTCCTCGGCCCGAATGTCATCTGCTGCCTTGCGGACCGCCTCGGCGAAATTCGCGGGAACGTCGTCATTTCCTCCAAGCTGCGAAACGATTTTTTGGATCGTGTCATTCCGTTCTTTATCGCGACGAATCCGAATGGGGATCAGGGCTTGGGCAAATTGCTCTGGCTTCACGGCGTTCTTTGGCGTTCTCGCCAGAAGCTCAGGCGCTTCCTCGAAGGCAAACGATGGATATTCCTGCATGAACTCCTGCATCGTTCCGAGGCGCTGATTGTCGAACTGCGTAATTTCCTCGTGGATGGCGTTCGTCCGCACATGGTCGGAGCATTCACGGACGATCGCTTCGATGATGCTCTCATCGAAGTTGAATTGCGTCCGCTCCTGATTGACACGCTCATCCAGAAAATCGCCGGTAACGCAGCCATGATATACGTTGGTGCCATCGGAGCCAAAGCGGCCAATCCCGATCAACCCGTCGATCTTCCGGGTTGTAACCGTGCGCCCGTTTGCGACTAGGTGCATCTGATGCAGGCCATCGAAATTGGCACTCGCTGCCTTGTCACAAACGAAACTTGCGAGAGACAGGGTGCCGAACTCTTGGCTCTCTATGGCGGCAACGCCTCGGTCCTCGACCCGGAGATTTTGGATTTCTTGAGGGAATGTCGTCGCGTTAGTGTCTATATCGACAATGACGGTCGGGGACCGACCCATAATAAAGTCCGCAAAAAAATGCGATCGGAAATGCTTGACGATGGTAGCGGTCTGGCTCGGAAATTTGCCGCGGTAGGCTGTTCCGCGAAGCCGCTTGAAGGTGATCGCCGTGCCGGTGCTGGCCGCGCCAGTTACGGGTTCGGTTTGCTCCTCCGTAATCTGATCCTGCGCTTCCAAACGAAATGTGAAGGATCGGCGGAACAGCGTTCCTTGGTCACGGTAAATGCTCGCAACCTTGATACTGTCGAAAGCGTCCAGCCAAAGAAGACGCCCGACTCCCTTGCCGCCGCGAGAGATTTTATAGTCCGTATCGGTGGTGCAAAATGCCTCAAATCGAGCTGGTTCTAGCCCAACGCCATTATCATCAACCGTAATTTCAATATCATCCGGCGACCGTGGGTTGGCGATGGTGACGGTAATTTTGCCCTGTTGCTGATACTGGTCGCCAAAAGCATCCTCGACGGCATGAAGGGAGTTGCTGACCGCCTCAAACACAGGTTGAAGCGCCTCCGCCGCCATAGACGGCTTCGGCAGGCGCTTCACGCGATTGACAATATCCCCCCGCATCGAAGTCATGGACGTTCCCCCGATTTTTCTTTTTGGCGCACCAGCCGCGCCGCTGCCGGGTCGTAGATATAATCCGTGATTGTGCCGTCCTTGATCCGCTCCACGGCATCGTCCACGACGAACAGCGGCACAAGGAACCATTCGCGCGGCACAATCGGATTGCCGAAACGATCCTTTATCTCGATGTCCAGTTGGGCAGGAGCAAAGATGCGGTGGATCAGGTTTTCGAGCTTCACGCGGTTGATGTTGTAGAGCGTGTAGGTGGCGACCACCTCGACCTCGGCCATGAGAAAGGTTGGATCGAGCCTGGCATTGGCAAGACGGCGGGTAATGTCGCCGCCGGTCACGCCGATCTTGTGCAGCACGTCGCGATTGGCGGCGACAAGCGGATGATCGGACTTGCTGCGAAGGACGTAGATGGTCCCGCTCGCAATATCCTCGTCGTCGCTTTCGCCGGCGAACAACGGGCCGGCGCTCGGCTCGGTGATGCGCCGTCCGGCCTCGTCCTTGTAGAGCGCCCGTTGTAGCGAACGGCGTAGGAGGTTGCTTTCCGTCCCGTTGGAATAGACCACGCGCAAGCGGGCGTCGGTTTCCCCGTTCGGCGCGCGGAAGGTTTCGCCGACTTCGGCGACATAGGCGACCTGACCGCCAAGGATGAAAAACTGCCCCTCAATGATGTCCGCTTTCAGGAAACCGGCATCCTTTACAAACTGCCGGGTGGTGCGAACGCCGGAATCTAGGTCGATCCGCACCTGCTCGAACAGGGGCTTGAACCTGTCGAAGTCGGGACATGGCTCCCGGTTGGCGATCTCCTCGGCGGCGCGTTTCTCAGCGGTGGAGCGGACATGGCGAAGCTCGGTGATTTCGGAGGCACCTGCGGCCCCGGCAAGCTCTGCCATGAGCGCGTCGGCGTCCATTTCCTCGGCGGG
>NZ_SOKV02000093.1:0-3762 GCF_004407025.1 Paracoccus sp. DMF | reverse complement strand
GAAGGTCTTGTTGCCGGTGAAGGTCTGGGTGCCTGCAAGGATCGCCAGTTCCGACGAGGTGTTCGGCAGTGTGAAGCTGCGCGTGGTGCCCGTGCTGATCCCCGCCAGCGCGAAGGTCGCCTTCTTCGTCGGGTCCGCATCGTTCACGAGGCTGAACACGGCGTCCGACACGTCGCGCGGCTCGCCCACGACCTCCCAGGCGCTGCCGGTCCAGACGAGGAACAGCCCCTCGGCGACGGCCCAGACCAGCCAGCCGGGACGCGGCAAGAGCCGGATCCACGCGCCGTCGACCCAGAAGGCGATGTTCAGGTCCCACCCAGCCCAGAGGCCAGTGGCGCCGGAGGCGACAAGGTGTCGGTCGCCATCGGCCGGGCTCGCGGGCGGCGCAGTGCGCGTGCGGTCGAGGACCGAGAGCTGCACCATGGCGTCGAGCAGGCGAAGCGCCTCGTTATGCGTGACATGCTTCTGCGCCTGTGCCGCCAGGAGGTATGGCAGGCCCAGATGGGTCGTCGTGTCGGACATGGGAAATCCTGTCAGAAATGGAGGGTCACGGTCGCGGGTGTGCCGCGACCGAGGCGGTTCGAGAGCTGGTAAATGCGGATCGCCAGTGTCTGGCCGGGGCCGAGCGGCGCACCCCAATCGGCGGTCTGCTGGGCGGCGGTGTAGAGGACAGAGGTCGTGCTGCTGGTCAGGGTGCGCTTGATCGCAGCGCCGTCGATGATCTGCACGTCATAACTTTCCATGTCCTCGGCGAGCGGCACCTCGACCTGTTCCCAGGCATCGGCGACCAGCGCGCGGGACCGGCGCGTCCAACGGATGGTCAGATCGCCGGGGCTGTGCGTTGTTCGCCACGGCTGTTCGATATGGACCGGCGCGAAGGGAACAAGCCCCCGGCCAGCGGGGGTGAAGCCCAGCGCGGCATAGCTCGCATCACTGATCGCGCGCGCGGCCGGGCCGACCCGCCAGTTCCAAGGCAGGCCAAGGTCGGCTTCGGCGATGGGCAAAGAGGCCAGCGTCGCATCTAGCACGACCACCCGTGTCCCGGCCGGGGCAGGGTTGCCCATCGCGTATTCCGTTCCGCGCTGGCCCCGCAGGAGGCGGGTCAGGCGGTAGCGGCCCGGGGCGATGAGTTCAGCCGCGCCCGCCTGGACGATTTCCCAAAGGCCCGCCGCTGTCTCGACCGCCAGCGCATTCGCCCCGCCGAATAGGGCGACGTCCGTCGCGCTTTCCAACGTCCCCGTCAGGAGATCGACGACCAGCGCGTTGCCCAGATCGAAGCGTGACGTGGGGCCGGGAAAGAGGTCGAAGGCCAGCGTGCCGGTCCGGGCCCGACTGCCGAAGGTCGTCAGGAGGTTGAATCCGTCGGTCGATGCGCTGCGGAAGACCGCGATCTCACCCGGCCAGGGGCTGGCATGGGATGCGATCAGGGGGCGATGCGCGGGCTGGTCTTCGCTGATCTGCGGCAGGTCCAGCATCACCACCTCGGGCGTGCCGAAGACGACGGGGCTCGAAAGCGAGGCCGGTCGCGGATTCCCGGGCGGCAGGTCATAGGCGGCGCGGTCCTGGCGGACTGCCTCGATCCCGCGCGCCTCAGAGTCGGCGACCGAGACGAGGCGGAATTCCACCTCGCGGCCGTCATGCGCGAGCCGGATCACGTCCGCAGGGTCGAGGGCGAGCCGCGAGGGCGGCAAACGGAAGGTCGCGCTCTCGCGTCCGATCCACGCTTCCATAAGTGCACGGCGGCAGCGGCGTTCCGCCTCCTCGGGCGGGATGGCCATCGGGAAGGACTCGGACGCGATGCGGGTGGTGTCGACGGTGATGCGCCGCGCCTCGACAAGGGCCGCGTCATAGTCCTCATCCGCGCGCGCCACCTGCCACTTCAGCGCCTGGGGCAGTTCGGTCTCCTGCGCCCGGGTCAGCTCGAAGGCTTCGCCCTCCCGGCTGGCGACCAGGTCATCCACTGTGAGGGTCAGGCTGGATGCTCGCCCGCGCATCACGAAGCGGATCACGCCTTCGGTCTCGATGGCATCGAATCCGAAATGCCGGGCCAGCGTGGAAATCGACGCGCGGGGGCTTTCCAGCGCGCCGATGACATAGCCCTCGACCGCGCCCCAAAGGCCGGAAACGTCGATCAGGCTTTCGGCCAGCCCGGCGCGCAGGCAGAGATGGCGCACGAGCGCGGCCAATGACACCGCACCCAGCCGTCCTGTCAGCCAGTGGCCGAGCCGCCAGTTCGGCCCATCCGTCCAGACCCCGGTCAGCTCGGGGAAGAACGGATAGGGCCGCGCATCCCAGGTCCAGGCGGCACATTCGGGGACATGCACCATCCGGCCGCCGTAAACAGTCGAGATCGGGTTGTTCGCCCCTTGGCCCCACCAGAGATAGCTGGCCTCCAAATAGGCACGCTGGATCGCGTCATCGCGCCAGCCGCGGGAGAAGTACGGGGTGAAGCTCTCGGACGACTTCGGGTCGAAGAAGACATTCGGCTGGTTGGTGCCTCGGTCGATGGCGGGGCATCCCAGTTCGGTGAACCAGACCGGCTTGGACTGCGGCACCCATGCCGTGGGCGTGCCGCTCTCGACCCCGCCTGGCCGGTTGAAGTGCGGGTTCGACCACCAGGCCCGCAGATCCTTGTATCGGAAGACCCAAGGCTTGCCCGCGCTGCCATCGGTGATGGGATTCCGCAGTTGCGCCGACCGGTCGACGGCGCTGGCATAGAACCAGTCGAAGCCCTCGCGACCCGCGATATTGGCCTGCAAGTAGCCCCGGTCATGGATGGCGGGCCAGCCCTCGAGCGCATCGGCATGGTCGAAGCCGTCGCGCCAGTCCGAGAGCGGCATGTAGTTGTCGATGCCGATGAAATCGATGTTGGCGTCCGACCACAGCGGGTCGAGATGAAAATAAACGTCCCCTGTCCCATCGCCCGGCTGGTGGCCGAAGTATTCCGACCAGTCGGAGGCATAGCCGACCTTGGTGCCTGGTCCGAGGATCGCCTTCACATCCGCGGCCAGCGCCTTGAAGGCGGTCACGGCCGGATAGGCGCTGGCGCTGGAGCGGATGGTGGTCAGCCCGCGCATCTCGGTGCCGATCAGGAAGGCATCGACCCCGCCCGCGACCGCGCAGAGATGGGCGTAGTGCAGGATCATCCGGCGCAGGCCCCAGTCGCTGGAGGGACCGGTCCAGCTGACGGTGTCGCCCGAGATCGCAAACTGTGCCGGGGTGGCGGCACCGAAGAAGCTGGAGACCTGCGTCGCGGCAGCGGCGGTCTTGTCTACCGTCCCCGCAAAGCCTGCCGCCGGGGAACAGGTGATCCGCCCGCGCCACGGGAAGCTGGGCTGGCTGGGCGCGGCGGCATTCGCACTGTAGGGGTTCGGCAGCGTGTTGCCGGGCGGCACGTCCATCAGCAGGAAGGGATAGAATGTGACGCGCAGGCCGCGCGCCTTCATCTCGCGGATGGCCTGCACCACTGCGAAATCCGCAGGCGTGCCGCCATAGACCGGCCGGTCCTCGGCATCGCGGCTGACGAGGTGGGCTGCAGCGCGCGAAACCCCGTTGACCGCCCAGACCTTCGGGCTCGTGACCTTCGTCGCCACCTCGACGCCGGGCTTGATCGAGGAGTTCCCCGCACGCAGGTCATTGCCGAACCAGGCAACGACGAGGCTGACGCTCTCGACCGCCGGGGCCATGGCCTGCAGCCGATCGAGGGCCACGACGATATCGGCCTCGTCCGGCAGCGCGTTCAGGTTCTCGGCCGAGGTGGTG
>NZ_SOKV02000092.1:0-3935 GCF_004407025.1 Paracoccus sp. DMF | reverse complement strand
TCCCGACATCGTCGCGATGATGGCGGCTGAGGTTTCGGCGGGCGAGCGCGCCGTGTCGGCCGCGATCCGCGAGGCCGGGACCGGGCTGAAGGCCGCCTGGCGGCTGCAGATCACTGGTGCGGGGCTTGGGGCCCGGCTCGCCCGCACCATCCGGTCGGAGCAGTTCCCCAAGGTCACGCCCAGCCTCAACGCGGCAGCCGTGGTCTGGTCCAACGCCCCGGTCATCGTCGGCGCGCACGACACCGGCCCGCTGATCCGCTCGAAAAATGGCTTTTGGCTGGCGATCCCCACGCCCGCCGCAGGCAAGTCCTTGCGTGGCGGTCGGAACACGCCCGGCGAATGGGAACGGCGCACTGGCCTGCGCCTGCGCTTCATCTATCGCCGCAGGGGGCCGAGCCTGCTGGTGGCCGAGGGGCGGCTGAACACCAAGGGCCGCGCCGTCGCGTCACGGTCAAGGACCGGCCGGGGCCTCGTGACAGCACCGATCTTCCTGCTGGTGCCGCAGGTCAAGCTGCCGAAGCGGCTGGATCTGGCGCGGGACGCGGCGCGGGCGCATCATGCGGTGCCGGGGTTGATCGTCGCGAACTGGGTGGAGGGAACGTCTTGTGACGAAGTAAACCCGCTCAGGGACGCAGGACTACAATAGCAACTTGACCCCCGATGCCAGCAGCAGCGCGGCCAGGATGCCTCGCAGCCAGCGGTCCGAGAGGTATCGGCTTCCGACGAACGCGCCAACTGTGCCCCCAACCGCGACTGCCGCAAGCCACAAGGGCAGCGATGCGGGGATCTGATCCCAATAGGCGTAGGCACCGATCAGGGCGGCCGCAGAATTCATCAGATTGTAGAGCGCTGTCGTTGCGGCCGTCTGATGCGCCGTGCCCCATCTCATCGCAAAAATGACTGGCGCGAGAAAAACACCGCCACCGGTCCCTGTCGTTCCCGATACGAAGCCTATCAGCGCCCCTGTCGCCAGAGCAGCCAGGAATGGCGGCGTCCTGGGAGGTGCGACGTTTCCTGCGGATCTTTTCATCACTGATCGTGCCATCTGCAACGCGGAAAGCACCAGGATCGCACCGACGATAGGGTAGTACACCCCTTCCGCCAACTGGATCGACCCACCAAGCATCGAGAACGGGAAGCCCAGAACGGCAAATGGATAGATGTGGCGCCATGACAATCGGCCGGACTTCATGAACCACGCCGTGCCGATTGCGGCCACCATGAGATTCAGGGCGAGCGCGGTCGTTTTCATGGCCAACGGCGCGACTCCGAATAGTGCCATGATCGCGATATAGCCGGACGCTCCTGCCTGTCCTACGGCGGCGTAGATCACGGCAATTACGAGAAAGACGCCGGCAAGCCAGAATACTTCGGTGTCCAATACTCTCTGCGCCTCCACGGCAAAGCATGACTCGGCCACGGCCGCACGTGCCCGAAAATCGGACGAAGGTTCGTGCGCCTTCCGATCAACTATCGCAATTGGCTCGAGCAATGCCCACCCCCCGCGAAACCATCCTCGCCGCGCTGCACGCGCGGCTTTCGACGTTGCCCGCCGCCGCCCTGCGCGGTGACGTGCTGCCAGAGCGCGTGCCAACCGCAGGCCTCCTGATCCTGCGCGACGGCGAGCCGGGGGAACCCGAGGTGACGCTGTCGCCGCTGCGCTACCACTATCAGCACCGCGCCGAGATCGAGGCGGTCGTGCAAGGTGCCACCCGTGACGCTACCTTCGACATCCTCTGCGCCAGCATCGGCGCGGCGATTGCAGCCGACCGCACGCTGGGAGGCCTCTGCGATTGGGTCGAGGCAGAAGCGCCGCGTCCGGTCGATCTGCCGGTCGAGGGTGCCGCCAGCCTGAAGGCAGCGGTGATCCCGGTCATCCTGCACTATTCCACGGCCGATTCGCTGGCCTGACCCCGAATAACGAAAGGAGACTACGATGGCACGAGCCCATGGGGCGCGGGCGCAGATGGCGCTTGCGTTCGAATCTGTCTATGGCACCGCGCCCGCTTCGGGCTACCGCACGGTGCCCTTCGCCAGCACCACGCTTGGGTCCGAACAGCCGCTGATCGCCTCGGAACTGCTGGGCCAGGGGCGCGATCCGCTGGCCCCGATCAAGGATGCGGTCACCGCCGATGGGGATGTGGTGGTGCCGATCGACGTCGAGAACTTCGGCCTCTGGCTTAAGGCGGCCTTCGGACAGCCGACGACCACCGGCACGACGCCCAAGACCCACACCTTCCAGTCTGGCAACTGGACGCTGCCGTCGATGGCCATCGAGACAGCGATGCCCGAAGTGCCGCGTTACGCGATGTACACCGGCTGTGTCTGCGATCAGCTGTCCTGGCAGATGGCGCGGTCGGGGCTGTTGACCGCCACGGCCCGGCTGGTGGCGCAAGGTGAAAGCGTCGCGGCGGCCACGGCCGCAGGCACGCCCACCTCGCTGGCGCTGCAGCGGTTCGGGCATTTCAACGGGGCGATCACCCGCAATGGATCGCCGCTCGGCAATGTCATCTCGGCCGAGGTGACCTATTCCAATGGCCTCGACCGCATCGAGACCATCCGCTCGGACGGGCGCATCGAGGGGGCCGACCCCGGCATGGCCGCGCTGACGGGCCGGGTGGAAGTGCGCTTTGCCGACACCACGCTGATCACGCAGGCCATCGACGGCACGCCGTGCGAGTTGGTCTTCGCCTGGAGCCTCGGGGCCAACGCCAGCTTCACCTTCACGGCGCATGCCGTCTACCTGCCGCGGCCGCGCATCGAGATCCCGGGCCCGCAGGGCATCCAGGCAACCTTCGACTGGCAGGCGGCCCGCGCCACCAGTCCCGCCCGGATGTGCACCGCCGTCCTCGTCAACACCGTCGCAACCTATTGAGAAGGCACGCCATGCTGACCCTCGACCTCACGAACGCGCCGCAGTGGTGTGACCTCATTCCCGGCGTGCGTGTGAAGCTCCGCCCGCTGACCACGGCCCTGATGGTCTCGGCGCGGGGCGATCCCGCGATTGCCGACCTGCCTGAGGGCGCTGCGACCGAGGAAGCCGCGCTCGCCATGGCCAAGGCGCTGGCCCGGCGCGCGATCCTCGCATGGGAGGGGATCGGCGATGCCGATGGCAGTCCCATCGATCCGGGCCCCGAGGCCATCGACGCGCTCCTCGACCTCTGGCCTGCCTTCGAGGCGTTCCAGACAACTTACGTCGCCAAGGCCCTCCTGCTGGACGCGGAAAAAAACGCCTCTGCGCCCTTGCCGACTGGTCCTTCGGCGGGGGCGAAGGCTACTGCGCGGCCTGTGCTGGACCCTGTCCCGACTGCCCCGCACGGCTGAACCGGCCGCTAACGCTCGAAGGCGCGCAGGTCTGGGACCTGGCGCAGCGCCTTGGCGGCCAGATGCGCGTCATCCCCGGCGCTGTGATCGGTTGGGACATGGGTGCGGCGCTGGCCCTGGGCGCGGCCCTCGGCATTTCCCCGCCTGCCATCGCCGAACTGCTGCCCGCCTTCGAGGCGGTGATGGTCCGCCGCGTCAACGAACAGATCGCGGCCAGCCGCGACTGACCCTATCCCAACCGGAGCCCCGATCCCATGGCCGAGAAACGCGTCTCCGTCCGGCTCGCCGCCGTTGGCGGTCGCCAGGTGCGCGCCGAGCTGGAAGGTGTCGGTGAGGCCGGGGCCCGTGGCTTCGGCCGCCTGTCACGCGAGATGGAACTGGCGAACACCCGACTTGCGGCCTTCGCGCGTCGCGCGGGCCTCGCACTCGGGGCCGCCGCTGCCGCCGCCACGGCCTCGCTCGGGCTGATCGTCCGGTCGACGGCCGAGAGCGCCGCGCAAGTCCGACAGTTCGCGCAGGTCGCCAACACGACGCCCGAGGCCCTGCAGCGCTGGTCGGCCGGGGCGCGGACGGTGGGTATCGAGCAGGAGAAGCTGGCCGACATCCTGAAG